>JANODS010000652.1:0-9777 GCA_031412835.1 Acidobacteriota bacterium
CGGGATTCTTGCTTCTGTAGCGGAAGCCACGGACGAGAAAAAGGCCGCGCTTTGAGGGCGCGGCCTTTTTGTGCTTAGATTTGCGGGGAATCTAAAAGAGAAGGCTGATGCCAACGGTCGGAAGGAAGTTGTTGGTCCAGCCATTTCCGCCGGTGGAGCGGGTGGCGACGATGAGTTTCTTGGGGAACGGCGACATGTTGTTGCGGAACTCGAGGCGCATGTTTACCTTTTTCGTGAGTTGGAGCTTCACGCCGCCACCGACAGTGACCAATGGCGTAATTTGCGTGCCCTGCGAGAGGACGGCCACGGTTTGGAGGGGCTGGAAGGCGCGTTCGACGCCGTTTCCTTCGAAGAACTTCGCGCCGACGCCAACGAGGGCGTAGGGCCGGATTTTGCCTCCGCGGTCGGTGAGGTGGAAGTGCATGTCGTAGTGGAAGGCGTGGGTTTTGCCTCCGAACGAGACTTTGGTGCTGCCGCTTTCGAGCATCATGTCGTTGAGGGCAAAGTCATACCGAAGTTCGCCACCGATGCGACGGTACATATTTTGGCCGAGCCAGATGCTACCGCCGAGGCCGGAGTTGAAGCCGCCCTTAGCGGAGCCACCGGGGCCGGTGAACGATTTCGAGTCATAGAAGCTCCCCATGACGCCGACTCCGAATTCAAACTTGGGTTCGCCGCCTTCGCTGGACTTAGACTGCTGCGCGAGAGCGGAGACGGGAAGGAGCACCGCGAGAGCGGTGATCGTCAGGGTGGAAAAGGTACAGTTCCGTCGCATACAAGTCTCTATCGGCGGAGGCGGAGCAGGACTTTAGTTCTAGAGGGCGGAAAAACTAGGCCTTTTCGAAAACGAACCGTAGGACTTTACCTCGGATGACGAAGCAGAGATAGAATTCCCAGAATTTTCTGAAGGCTCGGGAGTGGTTGACGAGGAATTCGAAGCCGAGGTAGCGCCAGAGGGCGAGGAGTTTGACGTAGACGCTGATTTCGCGGAGGCGGGCGCGGGAGTAGTAGCCGAAGCCGGCGTTGTCGACGCCGAAGTAGCGGAAACTGAAGCTATTTAAGTGCCAGCGATGGGTGGGGTCGCACCAGGAGCTGAAGTCGGTGTAGTGGGGGGTTTCGAGGATGATTTGGCCGCCGGGTTTGAGGATGCGGTGGAGTTCTTCCATGGTGGCGATGACGTCGCCGACGTGTTCGATGACGTGAATGAGGCGGGCCTCGTCGAACGTTTCCGATTCGACGGGCCAGGGGAATTGATCGAGATCCCAGATGATGTCGGCGGCGGTATCGGTGTTTCGGTCGATGCCGATGCTGCCGGGGAACTTCTTGATTCCGCAGCCGACGTCCAGAATCTTACGGTCGGCCACGGCTAGGCGACGACTTCGACGGTGATGGCCGTGGTGGGGCAGGAGCTGGCGGCTTCGAGGAGGTCGGCCTTTTCGGCGTCGGTGACGTCGAGGATTTGGAAGTATGTTTCGGAGCGGTGGGCGGCGGCGACGTCGGCGCGTTTGTCATCGTCCATGTGGAAGAACTTGGGGGCGGATCCCATGCAGGAGGCGGCGGCGATGCAGAGGTCGGGATCGACGGTGACTTTGAGTTTAGGCATTTTGATCAGTTTACCCTTGTCGGTGGGCGAGGAGTTTTTCGACGTATTTGGCGAGCATGTCGCATTCGAGGTTGACGCGGGCACCGGGTTGATAGGCGCCGAGCGTGGTGTGTTCAAAGGTGTGAGGAATGATGGTGATGGCGAGTTCGCAGTTGGCGATGCGGGCGACGGTGAGGCTGATGCCATCGACGGCGACGCTGCCTTTTTCGATGAGGTAGCGGTCAAGATCGGGGGGGATGCGGATGCGGAGCCACCAGTTGTCACTGCCGAGCGGTTCGAGGGCGAGGAATTCGCCGGTGCCATCGACGTGGCCTTGGACGATGTGGCCGCCGAGGCGGCCGGAGGGGGAGAGAGGGCGTTCGAGGTTGACGCGGGCGCCGGGGCGGAGGTCGCCGAGGTTGGTTCGGGAGAGGGTTTCGGGGGCGAGGTCGGCGGCGAAGGAGCCGGGTTGGAGGTCGACGGCGGTGAGGCAGACGCCGTTGACGGCGATGCTGGCACCGGGGAAGGCGTCGGAGAGGACGGTGGTGGCGCGGACGCGGAGGCGGGCGCCGGTGGGTTGGGATTCGAACGATTCGAGGGTGCCGAGTTCTTCGATGATGCCGGTGAACATATGAGTTTTAACGCTGGGGCCGGACGAGGTAGGCTTCGACGGCAAATTCGTCGCTGCTGATGGGGTGGAGCTTGACGTCGCGGAAACGGAGGGCGTCGGCGCGGCGGCGGCGGCCGATGCCGCCGGCTACCGGGAGAGACTGGGTGCCGCCGAGGATTTTGGGGGCGTAATAGAAGAAGATTTTGTCGACGACGCCAGACTCAAGAGCGGCCCAGTTGACCTTGCTGCCGGCTTCGATCATTAAAGAATGATAATTTCTGGCGGCGAGGAGTTCGACGACGGCGCGGAGGCTGGTACGACCGTCGGTGCCATCGAGGACGACGACTTCGACGCCTTTGCGTTCGAGGGCGGCGCGGCGTTCGGGGTTGGCGGCGGAGGTGGTGGCGACGAGGACATCGTTCGTACAAGTCTCGACCATGTTGGAGAGGGGCGAGAGGCGGAGTTGGGAATCGACGACGATGCGGAGGAGGGGGCGGCTGCGGTCGTCGCCGCTGCGGTCAGTGAGGAGGCAGTCGTCGGCGAGGACGGTGCCGATGCCGGTGAGGATCGAGTCAGTGTGGTGGCGGAGGGTTTGGACGTGAAGGCGGGCTTGCTCGGAGGTGATCCAGCCGGTGTTGTCGTCGGGGGCGGCGATTTTACCGTCGAGGGTGAGGGCGCTTTTGAGGGTGACGAGGGGGCGGCGTTCGCGCATGAAGAAGCAGAAGGCTTCATTGAGTTGTTCGGCGGCGGGGGTGAAGCGGTCGTCGATGTCGACTTCGATGCCTGCGGCGCGGAGTTTGGCGAAGCCTTGGCCGGCGACGAGGGGGTTGGGGTCCTGCATGGCGGCGACGACGCGGGAGATGCCGGCGGCGATTAGGGCGTCGGCGCAGGGGGCGGTGCGGCCGGAGTGGGAGCAGGGTTCGAGGGTGACGTAGAGCGTGGCGCCGCGGGCTTCGGGACCGGCTTGGGCGAGGGCGACGGTTTCGGCGTGGAGGGTGTTGGCGTAGGTGTGATGGCCGCGGCCGAGGATACGGCCGTCCTTTTCAACGACGGCGCCGACGGCGGGGTTGGGGGAGGTGCGGCCGAGGCCGAGACGCGCTTGTTCGAGCGCCAGTTCGAGGAGATCCATGACGTTAATCGAAGAGTGAGGCGATGTAGGTTTCGGCGTTGAAGGGGAGGAGGTCGGTGACTTGTTCGCCGACGCCGATATAGCGGATGGGGAGGTTAAGTTCGCGAGCGATGGCGATGGCGACGCCGCCTTTGGCGGTGCCGTCGAGTTTGGTGAGGACGATGCCGGTGACGCCGCCGGATTCGGTGAATTTGCGAGCTTGTTCGAGGCCGTTTTGACCGGTGGTGGCATCGAGGACGAGGAAGACTTCGTGGGGGGCGTCGGGGATGACACGGGCGGCGGTGCGGCGCATCTTATCGAGTTCGGCCATGAGGTTCTCTTTGTTATGGAGGCGGCCGGCGGTGTCGACGATGACGAAATCGGTTTTTCGGGCGCGACCGGCTTGGAGGGCGTCGAAGATGACGGCGCTGGGGTCGGAGCCTTGGGATTGCTTGATGAGTTCGGTGTCGGCGCGGATGGCCCAGACTTCGAGTTGTTCGATGGCGGCGGCGCGGAAGGTATCGGCGGCGGCGAGGAGGACCGATTTTCCTTCGTCGTGGAGGCGGCGGGCGAGTTTGCCGGAGGTGGTGGTTTTGCCGGCGCCGTTGACGCCGACCATCATAATGACGAGGGGCGGGGCGTCGACGCGGGCGAGGGGCCGGTCGGAGGCGGAGAGGACTTCGAGGAGATGTTGGCGGATGAGGCCGCGAATTTCGCTGGGGTCGCTGACGAGTTTGCGGTCGACGCGTTGGCGAATGGTTTCCAGAATTTCGGTGGAGGTGCGGACGCCTATATCGGCGGTGATGAGGGTATATTCGAGTTCGTCGAGAAGGTCGGCATCGATTTCTTTTTTGCCGAGGACGACATCCTCAATCTTGTTTACGAGGCCGGCGCGGGTCTTTTCGATGCCACTTTTGAGTCGATCAAGGAGGTTCCCGCCAGCCTCGCCGGAACCGAAAAGAGAAGAAAGCATTAGTCCTTTTATGATACGGGATTCCGGCGTGAATTCCGCGTTAGAATGGATCAGTCACTTTGGAACAGCCTCCTCCACCTAAAAAAATTGGCCGTTATGTCATTCAGCAAGAGCTGGGTCGCGGCGCTATGGGCGTTGTTTATCAGGCCCAGGATCCAGCCATTGGGCGCACGGTGGCGGTGAAATCGATTCGGATTGCGGAGATTGCCGACCCGCGCGAGCAGCAGCGGGTGAAGGACCGGATTTTCCGGGAGGCGCAGAGCGCCGGGGTGCTTTCGCATCCGCATATTGTGACGATTTACGACATTCAGGAAGAGGGCGATGTTGCCTATATCTTCATGGAATATATTGAGGGATCGACGCTCGAGAAGATGTTGCTCGACGACGAAGCTCCGGCGAAAGAGCAGATTCTGACGTTGCTGCGGCAAACGGCGGCGGCGCTTGATTTTGCTCATTCGAAAGGGATTGTTCATCGGGACATCAAGCCGGCGAACATCATGGTGCGGAAGGACTGGACGGCGAAGATTGCCGACTTCGGGATCGCGAAGATGCAGTCGCAATCGATGACGCAGACAGGGATGGTGATGGGGACGCCGAGCTACATGTCTCCGGAGCAGATTCAAGGCAAGACGGTGGACGGGAAGGCCGACCAATTTTCGTTGGGGGTGATCGCCTATGAGGTGATGACCGGCGAGAAGCCGTTTGTGGCGGAGTCGTTGCCGACGCTTTTATTTAAGTTGGTGGGTGAACCGGCGATGCCAGCGATTCGGTTGAACCCGACGCTGGACGTTTCGATCGACGCTGTTTTGCAGAAGGCGTTGGGGAAGCAGCCGGAGCAACGATGGGAGAGTTGTAGCGCGTTTATTGCGGCTCTGGAAGAGCAGTGTCGGCAGTATCCGCACTGGACGACGCAGACGCGAGGTCAGATTTCGATGGCGGCGACGGAAGCTTTGCCGCTGGTAGTCGCGGCCCCGAAGCCGGCGGTTGTAGTACCCGAGCCGCCGAAGGCACCCGCGCCGATCGTGATCCCTCCGGCTCCTGTACCGGTTGCCAGGCCCGTGCCGGTGGCACCCGTGGCTGTAGCACCCAAGCCGGAACCGGTTAAAACTGCGCCGGTTGCCGCCCCGATTGCGGTGAAGCCGGTTGTGGTGCAACCGAACCCGCCAGCACAGGGTAACCGGACGATGATGCTGATCGGTGCCGCGGTGGTGCTGCTGTTGCTGCTTGGCTTTGCCGCGATGAAGTTTATGGGGGGCAAGCCGGAGGGCGGGACGGTGACGGGAGATAACTCCGAGGTGCCGATCGCGCCGCCGTTGCCGAAGTCGGTCAATGTGGGTGGCAAGCCTGAGGTGAAGAAGGCCGAAACGAAGTCGGGGGACGAAACGCCGCCGAGCACGGACCCGGTGCCGTCGGGCAAAGGGATGGTGGCGGTGGAAATTCGTTCGACGCCTCCGGGTGCGAAGATTACTTTAGACGATGGCAAAGTAGAGGGCTGTACGTCGCCTTGCTCGCTGGATTTAGCGCCGGGTCGGCACGTGCTGGTGGCGCAACTGGACAAGTACGAAACGGCGAACAAGATTTTCAATTTGCCGGCGGATAGTAAGTTGAACGTGAATTTGCGGCGGCAGACGGGGACGGTGGCGGTGAGTTCGAGTCCGGCGGGGGCGTTGATCGTGGTGGATGGGATTGAATATCCGGAGAAGACTCCGACAATGTTGACGTTGCCGGTGGGGAAGCATAAGGTGACGGTTTCGTTGGCAGGTCGAGGCGAAAAGAGCCGGGAATTCAATATCGACGACGGTGCGCAGCTCGACTATAACGTGAATTTCGGCGGGAACTGAGTACACTAGAAGGCGATGCCTTCTTCTTCTGATTCTCGATTGGTCATGGGCCGCCGGGCGCTGCTGGCGGGGTTGGGTGGTTCGGTGCTGCTCGGTGCGCCGAAGACCGGAATGCGGGTGCTTTCGAGCCGTCCGGAAGATTTGGAGATGCCGATGGAAGGGTTTTCGACCTGGATCACTCCGGTGGAGAAGTTCTTCGTACGGAGCCATCACTATACTCCGGATGTGAAGCTGGCGGATTGGAAGCTTAGCGTGGGCGGCAAGGTGGCGAATGCCTTGACGATGACGATGGAGGAGTTGCAGAAGCTGCCGCGGGTGGAACTCGTGAGCGTGTTGGAGTGCGCGGGCAATGGGCGTGGCTTGTATGAGCCGACGATGGCGGGTTTGCAGTGGGAGTACGGGAGCGTCGGCAATGCGCGGTGGGCGGGGGTGCGGTTGGCGGATGTGTTGAAGAAGGCCGGGGTGCAGGCGGGGGCGATTGAAGTATGGTTCGACGGGGCGGATGTGCCGGTAGGGGCGCAGCCGGAGTTTCAGCGGACGATTCCGATGAAGAAGGCGCTAGATCCGAATACGCTGTTGGCCTACGAGATGAACGGGGCGGCGCTGGACCCTTCGCACGGGTTTCCGTTGCGGGTGGTGGTGCCGGGTTGGGCGGGGGATAGTTGGGTGAAGTGGGTGACGAAGATCGAAGTTCGGGATAAGGAGTTCGAGGGATTTTTCATGAAGACGGGGTATCGGCACCCGGGGAAGGGCGTGACGCCGGGGGTGGCGGTGGAGCCGGCGCTGATGTCGCCGGTGACGAACTTGAACATTAAGAGCGTGATTGCGAGCCATGCGGATCGGAGCGAAGTGAAGCCGGGGCCGTTAAAACTGACGGGGGCGGCATGGTCGAACACGTCGCCTGTCGTGAGCGTGGAGGTTTCGACGGACGCGGGGCGGAGTTGGAAGGCGGCGACTTTGGGGACGGAGAAGGCGGCGTTTGCGTGGCGGCTGTGGGAGTTTGGGTGGACCCCGCCGAAGGAAGCCTATTACAGCGTGATGGTGCGGGCGCGGAATGCGGCGGGGGAGATGCAGCCGTTGCAGCAGGAATGGAATCCGTCGGGGTATAGCCATAATGTGGTGCAGGCGGTGCGGTTGAATGTGACGACGGCTCCGGCGGCGGCGGTGGTAGTGAGAGCGAAGGGCGACATGACGCCCGCGCCCGCGGTGTTCAACCAGAGCTGTCTCGGCTGCCACACGGTGGAGCCGATTCAGCAGCAGCGGATGTCGCGAGGGCAGTGGGAGAAGGAAGTGGAGAAGATGCAGCGGTGGGGGGCGAAGGTGACGCCGGAATTGAAGGATGTTTTGGTAGATTACCTGGCAAATCGCTATGGGGTAAGGCCGGTTCGATAGTAGACTAGAGGTTCTCCCCCCGGACGTTACCACTACATACATGCAACGCGCAGGACGCCTTGTTTCCGGTTTGAAAACGAAGAGTGCTGGCCTCAGCTCGGAAGAGTTGGCGGGGGCGGCGTGGCCAGCGGCCGTCGGCAAGCGGCTGGCGGGGCGGACGGGACCGGTGCGCCTGTTTGGGGCGAAGCTGGTGGTGGAGGTGGAAGACGCGGTTTGGCAGGGGCAGCTCTTTACGCTGACGTCGCAGATTTTACCGAAGCTGAAGGCGATTTTAGGGCCAGGAATCGTGGAGCATTTGGAATTTCGAGTCGGGGTGCCAAGGCGGGAGCCCCAGCGGGCAGTGGTGGCCGATGAGCGGGCGGATGGGATTGAAGACCCGATATTTCAGTTACTGTATTTGACCTCGCGGACGCGGAGCGAACGCCTGGCCGAGGAACGAAAGAGGAAGATCGCTTGAAACTGACAGAGGAAAACGTTCGGTACGTGGCCGGGCTGGCCAATTTGACTCTGAGTGAGTCGGAGATTCATCAGTATGCGGACGAGTTGAGTAATATATTGACTTATGTCGATAAGCTGAATGAGTTAGACACGACGGGAGTGGAGCCGATGGCGCAGGTGTTGTTTGCGGCGGGGGATACGGCGTCGTTGCGGGAGGACGTGGAGCGGACGCCGCTGACGAACGCCGCGGCGTTGGCGAATGCGCCGCTGGCGAGTGGGGGCTATTTCAAAGTTCCGAAGGTGATTGAGCGGTAAGCCATGAAGATTGCTACTTTGACGATTGCAGAGGTACAGGACGGGCTGCGGGCCAAGCGGTTCAGCGCGGTGGAGCTGGCGACGGAGGCGCTGCGGTTTGGGCAGGCCGAGAACGGGAAGACGAACGCGTATTTGACGTTTTCGGATGAGCGGGCGTTGGCGGCGGCGGCGCGGGTGGACGCGAAGTTGGCGGCGGGGGAGGCGATTGGAGCGCTGGGCGGGGTGCCGGTGGCGGTGAAAGACGTCATTGTGACGAAGGGGCTGCGGACGACTTGCGGGTCGAAAATGTTGAGCAATTTTTTGCCGCCTTATGACGCGACGGCGGTGGAGCGGTTGGAGGCGGCGGGGGGCGTGATTCTGGGCAAGGCGAACTGCGATGAGTTCGCGATGGGCTCTTCGAACGAAAACTCGGCGTATGGGCCGGTGCGGAATCCGGTGGCGCTGGACCGGGTGCCGGGGGGGAGTTCTGGGGGGAGCGCGGCGGTGGTGGCGCAGGGGACGGCGGTGGTTTCGCTGGGCTCGGATACGGGCGGGTCGATTCGGCAGCCGGCGAGTTTTTGCGGGTGTGTGGGGGTGACGCCGACCTATGGCCGGGTGTCGCGGTATGGGTTGGTGGCGTTTGCGAGTTCGCTGGACCATATCGGACCGTTCAGCCGGACGGTGGCGGATTCGGCGACGCTGCTACAAGCGATTGCGGGGCGGGACGATCGGGATGCGACGTCGGCGGGGCACGCGGTGCCGGACTATTTCGCGACGATGGGCGAATCTGTGAAGGGCTTACGGCTGGGGCTGCCGAAGGAGTATTTCGCGGGGTTGGCGCCGGAGACGGGCGATAGGATTATGGCCGGGGTCGAGGTGCTGAAGAAGCTGGGTTGCGAGGTAAGTGAAGTAAGTCTGCCGCATACGGAGTATGCGATTGCGGCTTACTACATTATTTGTACGGCGGAGGTTTCGGCGAATCTATCGCGGTTTGACGGGGTGCGGTTTGGCGCGCGGTCGGCGAAGAGCGATACGTTGGCCGATTTGTATAAGAATTCGAGGGGAGAAGGGTTCGGGGCGGAAGTGAAGCGCCGGATTATGCTGGGGACGTACGTGCTGAGCCATGGGTATTACGACGCGTATTACTTGAAGGCGCAGAAAGTACGGAACCTGTTGACGCAGGATTTTGCGAGGGCGTTTGAGCAGGTGGACGCGCTGATTACGCCGGTTTCGCCGTTTCCGGCGTTTAAGATCGGAGAAAAGGTGAATGACCCGATCCAAATGTACCTTTCAGACATCTACACCATTACGGGGAGCCTTGCGGGGATCCCGTGCATGAGTGTGCCGTGCGGGGCGACCACGGAAGGGTTGCCGGTGGGCATGCAGATTTTGACCAAGCATTTTGCGGAAGACACGATGTTTCGTCTTGCGCACCAATACGAGAAAGCGGGCGGCTTTACCGCCTAATTGAGGAGACACTATGCCTTTTGTACTGCCTGAACTGGGATATGCGAACGACGCGCTGGAGCCGTATATTGA
>JANODS010000653.1:0-1643 GCA_031412835.1 Acidobacteriota bacterium
GCGTCGACGCTGGGTTTGACGGCTTGGGCTTCGAAGCCGAGGGGACCGCCGGAGGCGACCGAGGAGTTGTCGACGCCATCGATGTTCACTTGGAGTTGGTAGCCGTGTTGGCCGCCAGCGGAGAAGCCACCCTCGTCTTCGGTGCGGCCGCCCCGGGCGGAGACGGTGCCAGCGGTGAGGGCGGCGAGGTCGAGGAAGTTGCGACCGTTGAGGGGGAGTTCGACGATGCGTTTGTTGTCGATGACTTGACCGACGGTGGTGGTTTCTGAGTCGACCTGGGCGGCGGCGGCGGAGACTTCGATGCTTTCGGTGACGGTGCCGGTTTTGAGTTGGAAATCGATGCGGGCGGTTTGGGTGACGTCCAGTTTGATTTCGGGGACTTCAGATTTGGCGAAGCCGGCCTTGGAGGCGGTTAGCTTATAGCGGCCGACGGGGAGGGTGGGGGCGGTGTAGAAGCCCTCGGCATTGGTGGGGACTTCGCGACGGAAGCCGGTATCGAGGTTGACAATGGAGACCTGGGCGCCGGCGATGACGGCGTCGGAGGGATCCTTAACCACACCTTGGATGGTGCCGCTCTGCGCGAACGTAGCGCTACTGAGCAGTAATAGAATACAAGCTAACCTAGGAAGCATCTTCCCTACAGTATATGCGTGCTTGGATTCAGCAGATTCACATCTACCTTAGCTTGTTGAGCTTCACGAGTTTGGTTGTTTTTGGTTTGGTGGGGCTGCACGCGACGCTGGAGCCGAAGTTCGAGGATCGGCCGAAGGCGGAGGCGCGGCGATGGGAGACGGCCTTCGCGACGCCAAAGGATTTAGACGACGTCGAGTTGGCCGAGCGGATTCGGAAGGAGTTTATAACTCCGCTGGCGAATCCGGTGGCGAAGCAGTTTTTGAAGAGGACGGCGGAGGGACGGCTACAGGTGGATTTCTTCGCGGTGAACGGGTTGACGCGGGTGGTGGTCTTCGACGATAAGTTGACGTTTGAACAGACGCGGGTGCCGGTGCTGGAGTATCTAAACCGGATTCATGCGACGACGACGCGGGTACCGGTGACGGACCTGCGGGTGCGGGCTTGGATTTGGTACAACGAACTGGCGATTTGGAGCTTGCTGGGGATGACGCTGACGGGGATGCTGCTGTGGCTGACGATGCGGCTTTCGCATCGGGGGGCGTTGGTGGCGGCGGTGTTGGGGACGGGGGCGTTTGCGCTGATTTATTGGAGGCTGCAATGAAGCGGAAGCTGTATCCCCTGTTGCGGGATGTGCACCTGACGGTGGGCATTTTGTCGCTGCTTTTTGTGCTGATGTACGCGTGGAGCTCGCTGCAGATTGCGCATCCGACTTGGATGAACACGAAACCGGTGACGACGGACTGGACGGCGCGGATAGGGGCGGGGTTGGCCCCGCGGGATGCGGCGATGGCGCTGCGGACGGGTCGGGGGTTGGAAGGGGATCTGGTGCAGATCCGGCAGAAGGAGGGGAGGACGCAGTTTCGGATGGTAAAGCCGGGGCAGATGAACGAGATCGACTACGACGCAGCGACGGGAACGGTGCAGGGGAAGCTGAACCGATGGGGATTTTTTGGGATGATGAACCGGATGCATACCGCGTCGGGGCTGTGGCACGAGGTTTGGTGGACCAA
>JANODS010000654.1:0-4468 GCA_031412835.1 Acidobacteriota bacterium
GTCTCGAGTATAAACCGGTCACGATGGAGATGAAGCGAGGGCAGTTCAGCCTCCACAGTTGCCTTGCTGTTCACGGCAGCTACCCCAACCGAAGCGATCGCCCTCGCGTCGCCCTGGCGGTACATTTGCAGGATCACACCAATCACTATCAAGCCGCCACGAAAGCGGATGGTCGCGCGGTGCAACTCTACAACGATCTGATCTGTGCCAAAACCTCTTCCGGCGATCCCGATTATAGTGACCCTTCGGTGTTCCCAACGCTCTGGAATACAGAGACGCCAACGTGCTAAATCTGGCAAAAATCGACGTTCTGCTCCCGACAGGCACGCAGTGGCAGGAGGCGCTTCATCGGGTTCAGCACGACGTGTTTCACACCCCGGAATACCACAGCCTGTCTGGCTTCGGGCACACTGGCCAACCGCAGGCCTTTCACTACCAAGAGGGCGACCTCGCCTTCCTCTGGCCCTACCTGCTCACGCCCATCGCCGGAGCCGCTGGATATTACGACGCGACCTCCGTCTACGGGTACCCCGGCCCAGTTGGCTCCGACAACCCCGAGTTCCTAACCCGGGCGTGGGACGCGCTCCAGCATCACTGGAGATCGCAACAGATCGTCTCGGCGTTTACCCGATTTAACCCCTTACTCGCTAACGCCAACCTCCTTGCGGAAGTCCCCAGCGCCGCCGTCGGCATTCGCCAGTTTGGGAATACGGTCTCAATCGACCTCACGCTGTCTGAAGAAGCCCACCTCCAGCGGTACCACAAGAACCTCCGCTACTCGATCCGTAAAGCTCGTGAGACCGGGCTGGTCACCTTGGAAGATTGCTCTTGGACCCACGCCGACGACTTCGTCGCCGTCTATCGGGACACCATGGCCCGCTGCGGAAGCCGACCGGAATACATCGTCGACAAACCGTGGGTCAACCTCTTCCGGGAAACCCTCGGCACCCGCGCCCGCTTATTTATAGCCAAATTAGGCGACTCCGTCGCGGCCGCCATGATCGTCATTGCCTACAAGCAAGTCCTACACTCCCACCTCATCGGTAGCGCTCCGGAACACGCGGTAATTTCGCCGTCCAAAGTCATGATCGACGATGTCCGGATCTGGGGAACCAAGAACGGTTTTCAGTCTATGCACCTCGGCGGCGGCCTCGGCGGACGAGAAGACGCTCTCTTCCAGTTCAAACGAAGATTCTCTCCGTTGACCCACTCCTTCCGCACCGGCAGTTGGATCCTGAACGAACCCATCTACCGGGAACTCGCAGCACAGAACCATGCCAGGCTCGCCGCCCTCGGAATCCAGCCGGAACAGATCACCTACTTCCCTTCTTACCGCTACAACCCAACCCCGCCCTAGCCGCCCGGTGCTTCGGGGCAATCGACCGCCTCGACTCGGCAGAATCGACTTGCCATCCGTGGCGCCTGGGAGTCAGGGAGGCGAGACACTCCCCGCCGCTTCTACCCACGACGGGCAACAGCGAAGTACCGGCGGAGGGCCTGGAACGTCAAAAATCGCACCCCCACACCTTTTGCTTGGTGGGGGGTGCGATTTGTTTCGCGCGTGCCGAAGCCCTAGCGACGGAAGAGGCTGAAGCCCGCGTAAAGCTGGCCCCAACGAACGTAGCGCTCCAGCTTGCTCACAAAGTTCTGCGGCACAATCAGCAAGTCGCCGTTCTGGATCCGAAGGTCCTCCTGCACGCCCTCGCTGGTCATCGCGTGCTTCAGGTCGAAGACGCGGACATCCGCGAACTCGTCGTTGTGACGACGCACAATCAGCACCTGCGAATGCTTCGAACTGTCCTTGATCCCACCGCTCATTGCCACCGCGTCGATAGCAGATAGGTACCCCCGCAGGTCGTAGCGCCCTGGCCGCCCCACCTCGCCCGCCACCGTAAACGACGGCTTCACAAAATCCGTCAAAAGCAGCACCACCTCCGGATCGCGGAGCCGCTCTCCGGCCTTCGTCGCAATCGACACTCGAGCCTCTTCCACCGTCAGGCCCCCCACGCGAACCGCACCCGCGACCGGTAGACTGATCTGCCCATCGGGCTGCACCACCGCCTTCGCGTTGAACTCCGGCGTGTAGCGATACTGAATCTCCACCGCATCCCCGGATTGCAAGCGATACGCTTGCTCCCGGCCTTGAAACGCCGCCGAGTGAAACGGGAACACAAAATGGGCCGCCATCAGAAGCGCGCCGAAGGTAAGTAGTTGTCGCATCGAGTTATAGCCTTTTGTACAGAAAATTCGGGATGGGGTAGGTGCGGCGGTTGAGAGCGCACCCCAGCAAGGGGGCACCGGAAACTTCGATCATTCGCTTCGTCTGCAATAGCCGATTGCGGCGAATCTTGCCCGCGGCAGCCACCAACACAATCCCTTGAGAACGAGCTCCGAACTCCAGTGCCTCCGCCGAAGCGGACAACGCCGGAGCGTCGACGAGCACAAACGGAAACAACTCCGTCAGTTGCCGGAGCAACTCAAACCGTTCCACCCGAGACGCGCAGTTCGCCGACTGGGGCGGTCGGAGCCGGAAAACCCCGTTGCTCTCGCGGATCACCGGGTTCTGCGGCTCCGGCCCCGGCATCGGTGCAAAATTGCCGATCGCGTCGGTCATGGCAATGAGTACCTTCTCGCCGGTCTCGGCCGCCAACTCCTTAGCGATCGTTCCCACCACCACCGATACGCCTTCTCGCGCGGTCGACGAAGTGAAAACAAACGTCGCTCCGGAGTTGGCCTTTTCATACTCCGCCACCAGCGTCCGCACCAGCGGAAAATAGAAGCCTGAATCAGGCGAAGCCACCGGCGCTACCCCGGCCCGCGCCTCGAACGGACGCATCGTCTCGAACTCGCTCTCGCTCGAATGTCCAATCATGAAAGACGCCTCTTTTCCGGAACAGTTGCTAGAACTGGAATGCCACTCGCGAGAAATATTGCGTGCGGGGTGTATAGCTCTTGCCCATGAAGCCCTTTCACCGCGGCGGTGAAGACGATGCAACAGAGGCCGAGCAGCAGGCTGCCAACCGGTAGAATCGACGACCGATGCACCGGGGAAGTGGGTACCTCCGGCGGCTCGACAACCGTGATGTTCGCGATTTTCTGGCCGTCCAGGGCATCGGCAATCCGAGACTCCTCCCACTTGCGGGAGTAGAGCTGATAGTTCTCTTCGAGCGTCTTCACCTCGCGAACCAAGTCCGTGTAGGCGGCCGTCGATCGTTCCAATTGCGCGATCTCAGCCTTGAAGCTCTTGATTTGAGGAGAGAGGGCGGCCAGCCGAGCAGACAAAACTTTTTGCGTCATCCGCGCCCGAACGAGATCTCCGTCCAGACTCTGCCGAAGCGGATTGTTGTCCGTTGCCTGCTCGGTCGCGTTCGACTTCGTCGCCCGTTCCAGCGTTGCCCGAGTCTCGGCAGCTTGCTGCTCCACCTGCTTCACCAGCCGATCCTCCGGCCGAAACTTTGTCAATAGGTCGGTACGTTTGTTCTCCAGCTCAACGAGCATCGTGCTCAACCGTTCCACCAGAAACTGATTCGGCATCGTCCGGACCTGAGTCGTGATCCGCGGCGAGAGCGCCTTCGCCATCTCCTGCAGGGAACTGATCCGCTGCTTTCCTTCCTGCAGCGCCACCTCGGTCTCCCGGGCGTTCGCTTCCAAATCCATCAGCCGACGCAGATTGAGATCCTTTTGCTCGCTCAGCAACACGATTTTTGAATTGCGTTGAAACGCCGCCAGCCGCTGTTGCGCATCGCGCAGCCGAGCCGCCTGGTCCCCCGATTGGTGCTCGAAAAACTCCGTTCCGCCACCCTTGTGCACCCGAATGTGTTGATCGGTGTATACCGCCAGCAATTCCCGCAAAACCTCAGCCGCTTTCTCGGGATTCCGGTGGGTGTACCGGACCTCTAGAATGCTTGCTTTCGGCAGCGGGGTCACTTTGATGTCGCGAGCCAGCGAATCGACCATGCGGTCCATGCCGCCGTCCATATTTGGCCCCTCCAGCTTGCAGCGCTGCACCACCTGCCGAAGAGAGTTGCGGCTCGTCAAGAGTTGGGCTTCGGTCGCAATTTGCCCTTCGTTCATCCCGGTCTGGCGCATCGAGTCCGGTGTTTGGCCCGGCGTAACGAGAACTTCAGCCCGGTTGTTGCGCACGAGCAACACCATCTGAGCAGTGTAGCTTCCTCCGGTGATTTGCCAAGCCAACCCCGCCCCGAGTGCCAGAAGCGCCGTCGCGATCAGGATAAAGCCCTTCCTGCGGAAAATCGCGTCTGCGATCTCGTGCCAGCCGGGCAATTCGGAGTAGCCCTTATTCATGCTGGGCTCCCGCCTCAAAGGCGCGATAGTCGTTTTGATTCGTCATAACCATTTGGTGCGGCATCCGAGAAATCGGACGTTATCCAAATGTAGTCGTCAGGACGATATCGATCCATGGACAATTCGTACAAGTACCAGAGACTAGGTACTGTGCGCTTTAGTC
>JANODS010000655.1:0-2814 GCA_031412835.1 Acidobacteriota bacterium
TACCGACGCATGGTTTCCCGCTTCTGCCCGTCCTTTAATTGACAGGTTTCGATATCGAGAAGAATTTCGATCTCCCATGGCCGGAACGTATTGCGGGTCATGGTGCCGCGCAGCAGTTCCTGCACTAAACGGTTGAACTGGTTTAGCAGGGCTTCGGAGTCGATTTCACTTTAGAGTTGAATTTGAGAGCGCAAGGATTTTGATTCCCCGTCCACGAGGCTAATTGCTATATCGACCTATCCAGACGGAAACTTTATGAATTCGACGCAAGTTTCCGATGTTGCGATTACGCAGCGCCGCTTGCTTTCGATGGGTACAATTTCTGCCTCGCTCGCGACATCTTGTTCATTAGAAGAGGCTTATCCAATTTTTATTATTTCCGTTTCTGGGTTCGTATTTCCGTTTGACGGTCGAAAGTGTACGCTTGCGTGCTTCGGTGCCCGGGTCGCGGGGCGGGTACCGGACGCTTGTTTTCGACGGGGACAACCTCTGACGCGCTTACGCTATCTTGTTCATTATCCACGGCTTATTCCATTTTTAGGATTCTAGTTTCTGGGTTCGCTTTTCCGTTTGAAGGTCAAGACTGGACGCTTTGCATTCGGCGAGGCCCGGGTCGCGGAACGGGAACCCTACGTTTATTTTCGACGGGCGCAATTTCTGTCTAGTTTGCGATATCTTGTTCATTAAAAACGGCTTATGCCATTTTTAGGATTCTCGTTTCTGGGTTCGCTTTTCCGTTTGACGGTTGCGACTGGACGCTTTGCATTCGGCGGTGCCCGGGTCGCGAGACTGGTACCCCGACGCTTGTTTTCGACGGGTACAATTCTGCCTCGATTGCGATATCTTGTTCATGAAAAACGACTTATGCAATTTTTAGGGTTTTTATTTCTGGGTTCGCTTTTCCATTTGACGGTGGAGACTCGACGCATTTCGTGCGGCGGCGCCCGGGTCGCGGGGCGCATGCCCCGACGCGTGATTTCGGTCGGTACGATTTCTGCCTCGTCGGCGTCATCTTGTTCATTAGCAGAGACTTATTCACTATTTCGAATTCTTTTTTCTGGGTTCGCTTTTCCAGGCGACGGGCGAGTCCCGACGCTTGCGTGCGACGGTGCCGTCAGGATTTCGTTTCTGGGTTTGCTTTTCTAGTCGGCTCGCGGAATGGCCGCGGCGGCTCGAATTTCGAACCCTCATTCATAAGTGGTTCATTTAGAATAAGTTCCGTAACACAACGGCGCACTTTTGAGTTAGGTTCGTTTTTTGCCCGATTAACGCGAGCGAGAATTCCCGTTACAACTTCCGGAGGCCGCAACGGAGAGGCAGCAAGATGGGCGTCCGCGTCGTTGTATATCTGCCGAACGGCAACCGGTAGAGAGCAAGGCGAAGCTATTCAGGTAGGTCTTCCTCGTGCAGGTGTAATGGCGCGTCGGCGCGGTCCACTTTCTGTTCTTCGGTCATAACGACTCCTTTTCTCTCTGAGGAGGCAAGAGCCACCTCGATTAAAGGCTATCGTAGGGAATGCACCGGATCCGATGTATGGATCTTAATTGAAAACGACAACTTGTGTCTTTTGAAAGATATCGGCATGGCACATTTATTTTTTTACCTCGTGAAACCCGATTTCGCGTAGCCAAGAACGGCACCGGAGGAGATTAAGAGGGTGCTAACGGGCAAAGAGAATGCGGTGATCGGCGAAAGGTTTGAAGTAGTGACTGACGTCTCGGCTGGGGGCGGAGGACCTTCGTTGGCTATTCGCGATTCGCGAATGAAGAATCGGGGTAGGGTAGCCAACACTCTACCGATGCTCGTCTATCGGTCCTTCGGCGTGGGGTTGAGCGAACGGCCAGAACTGGCATCCTGGAGCAGACGATCGGCGAATGCCGAGCCTGCTAATGACTAGACGTTGTATTGCTATTGGATGCCGGTGGTTCCCATGGTTTGCCAGCCCGAAGTGACACCCGAGGGTTCGCTGGCAGCTCCGTAGATGATGCGGTTGCCGGATGAAAGGGGAAGCAGGAATTCAACGTCAACCGAAAGGGTGACGGTGTTTCCAGAAGGTGTTATGGAAGTGGTCGACTGGTATATACGGCATTGGTTGTTGGCCATCGAACCGTTTTGAAAGACCTCAAGACCCGCTGGACCGGCGTCCTTGGCAAGAAAGAGTGTGCTGATGGGCACTGAGTAGATCAAGTAACAAGCGTTCTGACCATCGAGCGCAGAGTTGATGAGGATCCAGAGATTTTGGAATGCGGTGGGGCCGGCAGGGTGGAAGTAGGTGGCGACAATTGGCTGGCGGCGAGCTAAGACTCGACCCGGACTAAGACTGGTGACTTGTGGGCCGGGACTGGAGGGGGTGGTTACGGTGTTAACGCCCATGGCCTGCCAACCGCTGTTGGCGCCGGAGGTATCCCCGGCGGCGAGATAGATCGCCTTGCGGCCTTGGAAGGCGGGTTGGAATACGATGTTTAGGGTTAAGATGAGGGTGTTTCCAGACACGAGAGCCGATGAGCCCGTTCCGAGGATTTGGCATTGATTGTGCTGTAAGCTGCCGTTAGAGGGTAGGTTGAGTGTCTCTGGCGCCGCACCAACGAGGACGAGTGTTTGAGAAGACACAACGTAGGCTAGGTAACAGGCGTTCGTATCATCAAGAGCGGAATTGATGAGGATGTTAACGACACCGAGGGTGTTGGCACCGTCTGGATCGGAGAAAGTGAACGTGAAGATTCCAGAGCCGGAGCCCGCGGCTGGGTTAACGGCGTCCGGCTTGGGCACGGAGTTCGCGGGTGCGGTGGTGTCGATGCGTTCGCCGCGGCGAAC
>JANODS010000656.1:0-1798 GCA_031412835.1 Acidobacteriota bacterium
CATGCGGTTGCGGATTTCGACTTCGTTGGTTTTTTCGAGGAAGCGTTGGAGATATTGCTGGGACGTGAGGAGGCGGAGGAAGACCCAGAGCATGCGGTCGAGGGCTTGGGTGTTGGAATCCTCGCCGGTGGGCTGTTGGCGGCCGCGGACGCCTTGGGCGATGGCGCGCATTTCGAGGCAGCGGCTGCGGAGTTGTTCGAAGCGGGTGCGGGCTTCGAAGGGGAAGCCGGCGACGACGTCTTGCACGCTGCGTTGGGTGGTGGCCGCAGTTTGTTGGGTGGACGCTTGATGGACCTCGGCGTCGATGGCTTGGCGGAAGCGGATGTTCGAAACGAGGCCGGCGAGGTAGACGAGTTCGGCGGCGGCGACGAGGGGGAGCGCGGCGTCGGGGAAGGGGCTCATGATGGCGATGGCCGAGGCACCGAGGAACGCGAGGAGGTTCCAGCGGTAGAGGAAAGCGCGCTTGGCATATTCGGCGATGCCGACAGAGAAGGGGGCCATGGGCTAAGAGTCGGAGACCTTGGTTTCGAGCTTTTCGATGATGTTCGAAATGTCTCGGGAGATGGCCATGAATTCGGGTTCGCGCTGCATGACGCGGGCGGGGCGATCAGGCGGCGGGACGTCCAATTGGTGGAGGATGGTGCCGGGGGCGGGTGAGAAGATATAGACGCGGTCGCCGAGATAGACGGCTTCGTCGACGTCGTGGGTGACGAAGAAAACGGTGGCTTCCAACTCGCGCCAGAGGCTGACGAGCAGGTCCTGCATGTTGAGTCGGGTGGCGGGGTCGAGCGCGCCGAAGGGTTCGTCCATCAGGATGATTTTGGGATGGAGGATGAGGGTGCGAGCGATGGCGACGCGTTGGCGCATGCCACCGGAGAGTTGATGGGGGAATTTTTCGGCGTCGCGCTTGACGTTGAGGCCCACCTTTTCGATCCAGACTCGGGCGCGGTCTTCGCGTTCTTTCTGGGCGACGCCAGCGCATTCGAGGCCGAAGGCGACGTTTTCGAGAACGGTTCGATTGTCAAAAGAGGTGTAGTCCTGGAAGACCATGCCGCGTTCGGAACCGGGGCCTTTGACGGGTCCGCCGAGGACTTCGACGACGCCGGTGGTGGCGGGATGATGGGGGCGGAGGCCGGCGATGAGGCGGAGGACAGTGGATTTGCCGCAGCCGCTGGGGCCGAGGATGCCTACGAACTCGCCGTGATCGTGCTTGTTCTCGACGGTGAAGGAGACGTCTTTGATGACGGTATGAGCGCGATCGGTCCCGTGGTTGAAGGTCTTCGAAACGTTGGCAAAATGGACGAGGTTCAATCGGCCTCCGTGCGGTAAGGGAAGAGTCCGCGCTGCATCCAGCCGAGGAAGCGGTCGATGGCGAAGGCGATAAGCCCGATGAGGAAGAGGATGAGGATAATGTGATCGGACATGCCGCGGCGTTGGCTCGTGGAAAGGAGAAAGCCGAGCCCGTGTTCGGCGTTGATGAGCTCGGCGAGCATGATGTAGCCGAAGGCCATGCCGAAGAGGCTGCGGAGGCTTTTATAGATGTCGGGCATGGCGAGGGCGACGAGGACTTTGCTGACAATTTGCCAGGACGAAGCGCCAAGGGTTTGGGCGGTGTCGACGTAGCGGTCGGGAACGGAGATGATGGCGCGGACGGCGTCCGAGAAGACGAAGGGTACGCAGGCGATGAAGAGGAACATGACTTTTTGCGTTTCTTCAATACCGAACCAGAGGATGGTGAGCGGGATGAGAGCGGCGACGGGGACGTTGCGGCCGAACAGGGCGACGGGGGCGGAGGCGG
>JANODS010000657.1:0-7318 GCA_031412835.1 Acidobacteriota bacterium
CGCGCGACGAGTTGCTCGAACTCCAGCGGCTGCGTTCGCCGCTTGTTAAAGTGCACGGCCAATGGGCCCACGTGACGCCGGACGAAATCGACTACTCGCTCGAATTCTGGCGCCGTAACTCCAGCGGTACGGCGACCGTCCGCGAAGTCATTCAGATGTCGTTGGGCAACTACCACTCGAACCACGAACTGCCAATTGAGGGCGTAGTGGCCACCGGGTGGGTGCGCGATCTTCTGGACCAACTGGAAGGTCGAAAGGTATTCGAAGAGTTGAAGCCGCCGAAGGGCTTCAAGGGCACGCTGCGGCCGTATCAAATCCGCGGCTACTCCTGGCTCAAGTTCCTCCGCAAGTGGGGCTTGGGCGCTTGTCTGGCCGACGATATGGGTCTGGGGAAAACCATCCAGACTTTGGCGCTGCTCCAGCTCGATAAGGAAGAAGGCACCACCATGCCGACGCTGCTGATCTGCCCCACCTCGGTGGCGGGCAATTGGCAGAAAGAGGCGGCCCGCTTTACCCCGCAGCTGAAGACGCTGGTGCACCACGGCGTGAGCCGCTCGAAGGGCGACGAGTTCATCAAACAGATGCATAAGTACCACCTGGTGATTACCAGCTATGGGATTTTGCAGCGAGATTTGGAGTACTTCAAGCAGGTCACATGGAGCGGGGCCATTCTCGACGAGGCGCAGAATATCAAGAACCCGGACACGCGCCAAGCGAAGTCCGTGCGAGCCCTCGTGAGCGACTATCGAATCGCGCTGACCGGTACCCCGGTTGAAAACAATGTCGGCGAACTGTGGAGCGTGATGGAGTTCCTGAACCCCGGCTTCCTGGGGACTCGGGAACAGTTCCGCCGCAACTACTTCCTGCCGATTCAAACCAACCGCGACAACGACGCCGCCAACCAGTTGAAGCGGCTAACCTCGCCGTTCCTGTTGCGCCGCCTGAAGACGGATACGAAGATCATCGCGGACTTGCCAGAGAAGTTCGAGAACAAGGTTTACTGCACGCTGACCCGCGAGCAGGTGGAGCTGTATCAGCAGGTGCTGAAGGACGCCCACTCGAAGATCGAGTTTGCCGACGGCATGGCGCGGCGCGGCGCGATTCTGGCCACGCTCTCGAAGCTGAAGCAGGTATGCAACCACCCGGCTCATTACCTCGGCGATGGTTCGCCGGTCGTCGACCGGTCCGGCAAGCTGACCCGCTTGACCGAGATGATCGACGAGGTGCTCGTGAGCGGAGACCGGGCGCTCGTCTTTACGCAGTTCACCGAGATGGGTGGCATTCTGCAAAAGCATTTACAGGACAGCTTCGGGGATGAGGTTCTTTATCTCCATGGCGGAACTTCGATGCGCCAACGCGAGATGATGGTGGAGCGGTTCCAGAAATCGCCGAATGGTCCGCGCGTGTTTATCTTGTCCTTGAAAGCGGGCGGTACGGGGTTGAACCTGACCCGCGCGAACCACGTCTTCCACTATGATCGGTGGTGGAACCCGGCGGTGGAAGACCAGGCGACGGACCGGGCCTTCCGAATTGGACAGTTGCGGAATGTGCAGGTGCATAAGTACCTTTGCGTTGGAACGCTCGAAGAGCGAATCGACGAAATGATCGAAAGCAAAAAGAGCATCGTGAACGAAGTGATCGGGACCGGCGAAGGCTGGATTACCGAGTTATCGAACGAAGAGCTGAAGAACGTTTTTGCGTTGAGTGCGGAGGCCTTGGATGAGTAAACGGCCGGGCGGTGGTGGTGGGGGCAATCGAGGCTCCTGGGGAAGGAAGAAGTCAGGGGATCGGCGACACGGGTCACCGGCTGGTCCGGCAGGGCCTTCGGCGGCCGCGCCTCCTCCCTCCGCGGCGGCACCTCCGACGCAGCGGACAGGGCAGGGCGGCAATAGCAGTAATAATGGCAATGGCCGTGGCCGGAACGATCGCGACTCTCGCGGCAATAACAATCGGCGCCGAGGCCCCCAGCGCCGCAGCGGTGGCTTCCGCGCCCCGGGCGGCGGGATCCGTTCGCAGACCAGGGGCTCCCACTTTGGAGAGAACTGGTGGGCTCGCCGCTGGATCGAAGTGCTTGAAAGCTTCGAAATGGGCTCGCGGCTGAATCGTGGCCGAGACTACGCCAAGAATGGCCACGTACTCGCAATCACGATCGATGAAGGGCACGTCCACGCTAGGGTTAGAGGCTCCCGGCCGAAGCCCTACGATGTCGATATCAACATCAACACTATCTCGGAAGAGGACTGGACGCGGATCAGCGCAAAGCTCGCTGAGCAAGCCGTGTTTTCCGCGACCCTTCTCGCCGGTGAAATGCCGGGTGACATCGAAGAGATCTTCGAAGAGTTGGGCCTGTCGCTTTATCCGAAAAACGAGCAGGACTTAGTCACCCGCTGCACTTGCCCGGATACGGCCAACCCCTGCAAGCACCTAGCCTCCGTCTATTTGTTGCTCGGCGAAGAGTTTGATCGCGACCCCTTTCTGCTCTTCACGCTACGCGGTATGCGTCGCGATAAACTGCTGGCCATCATCGAAAAGAATCTCCCGCAGGCTCTCGATGCCGAGGCGATGCGCGAGGACGAAGAGGTTCTTCCGGTCGAGGATCCGAAGCAGGAGCTACAACTGGATCCGGATATTTTCTGGAAGGGTGCCTTCCGTATGCCGGAAGATGCGATGGGTGATGTCGCTCCGCCCGCCATCGCCGCTGCCTTGCCCCGCCGCCTTGGTCCGTTTCCCTTCTGGCAGGGCCAAAAGACGCTGCTCGATACGCTCGAGCCCGTCTATCGACGGGCCTCGCAACATGCGGTAGTTTTCTTACTTGGCGAACCTTTGCCCGGGCCAACTAACGGCGGTTCGAACCAGCCGTAGAAGCGCCGTGGACGGCCTGGTACTCTTCGTACGGTCCCTTGAAGTCGACGATTTCATGATCGTCGACGGCCCAGATGCGGGTGGCGATCGCGTCGATCAAGTCATGGTCATGCGTGACGATGAAGACCGTCCCGTCAAACTTCTGGAACGCCACGTTCAAGGCGTTGATTGCTTCGAGGTCCAAGTGATTCGTCGGTTCGTCGAAGACGAGCACGTTCGGCTTCTCAATCATTAACCGACAGAAAATCAGCCGGGCGGCCTCTCCGCCACTGAGGGCGTGAGTCGGCTTGGCACCTTCTTCTCCGGTAAACAACATCTGGCCCAGCGTGCCGCGGACCTCTTCCCGGCTCAACTGCGGATCAAACATATGCAGCCATTCGAAAGCGGTAGTGCCCTTTTCGATCGACTCTTTATGGTCCTGCGCGAAATAGCCGATGCTGGTCTCATGGCCCCAGGTCACCTCGCCCGATCCAGTAGAAAGGTCCTTCTCTTTGGCCGAGGTCACCGGCCCGTTGTCGAGCATGGCGCGGAGTAGAGTGGTTTTGCCAGCCCCGTTGCGGCCAAGAATTGCGATGCGCTCGCCCCGGCTGATGTGAGCCGAGAAGGGTTTGAAAACCAGTTCATCACCGTAGGAGCGGGTCAAATTCTTAATCTCCAGCGGATGTTTGCCGGAAGGCCGCTTCGACACAAACTTGATGAACGGTCGGGCGATGTTCGAGCGCTTCAAGTCGGAAACTTCGAGCCGCTCCACTTCTTTCGCGCGGCTGCGGACCTGGCTGGCGCGTGTGCCGGCGCTAAACCTGGCGATGAAGTCGTTCAACTGGGCGATCTTCTTTTCGCGTTGTTGGTTGTCGTTCTCGATCCGGGTGCGCAGTTGCGTCTTCGCCATCACCATGTCGTCGTAGCCACCGTTGTAGATGATGATCGTCTGGTAGTCGATGTCCGCGATGTGGGTGCAAACGGAGTTCAAGAAGTGGCGATCATGCGAAATCACGATCATCGAGCCCTTGAAATTGTTGAGGAAGTCCTGAAGCCAGTGAATCGACTCCAGGTCAAGATGGTTCGTCGGTTCGTCCAGCAGCAAGCCCTCGGGGTTACCGAACAGCGCTTGCGCCAGCAACACTCGAACCTTCTGGCCGCCTTGCAACTCGCTCATCTTCCGCTCGTGCAGCGCTTCGGGGATGCCCAATCCGCCCAGGAGAATGGAGGCGTCGGAGTCGGCCGAATAGCCATCCTCTTCGCCCACGAGCCCTTCGAGTTCCCCGAGACGAATGCCATCCTCATCGGTCATATCCGCTTTGCTGTAGAGCACTTCCCGCTCTTCGAGCGCGCTCCACAACCGAGCGTTGCCCATGATCACGGTATCAACGACGCGATAAGCGTCAAAGGCAAACTGATCCTGCTTCAGCACGGACATCTTCTTCGGTCGAGAGACAGTCCCCTTCTGGGCGTCGATCTCACCGGACAGGATCTTCATCAAAGTCGACTTACCGGCACCATTCGGGCCGGTAAGGCCATAGCGGCGCCCGGTGGCGAAGGCAACGGAAACATCTTCAAAAAGTACTTTTGCGCCGAAGCGCATGGAAACGGAACTTACGGAAATCATGCAGCGGGGTTCATCCGCAAGTATAGCAATCCCTACTGTTTGGGCACGCAGCGCAGGGCAATCACCAGGTTCGCCATCTCCATCGGAATCGGAAACGGCCAGTACCGAGTGGACTTAATCTCAAACTTTTGACGAAGCTCTCCCAGGATCTCCGAAGGCACATTCACGTGCTCTCGCTCGATGAACCACCGATAGGGCTGCTTATAGCGCTTCTCGAAAATACGTTGCGCGGAGATTCGGCGAGCCAGGGTATAGGCCAAGCTGCCCTCGCACGGAATCACGACCTGCAGAAAGCCCTTCTTCTTGTCGACCACCCGATGCAACTCCCGCACGGCGGCCGGTAAGTTGGGCAAGTGTTCCAGTACATGAATCGCCAGCACCCGGTCGAAATGACCGTCCGGGAAATCAAAGCCCTTCTGGCAGTCACCGAGAACGGTTTGTACCTTCGGATACCGTTCCTGCAATTGCGCCAACATATTCGCCCGAATGTCATTGGCGACATACTCGCGTTCCTGGGCCGGAGTCAGTTTTTCGTAGTCCAGATGTTCGCCGAGCCCAGCGCCGATTTCAAGCGTACGGGTGAATTCTCCGGCATCCTCCACCACCACGCCATGATTGAACTTATCAATCATGCCGAACTTCTTCGGCAGAACTTCATGCCAATACTTCATGAAATCGTCGCTAATCACCACCTGCTCGGGGGTCAGCGGGGGAAAACTTTTGGGCCATTTGGACGCGGTTGCCATCGTAAAGCAGTATCGCAGATTGTTAAATGAGGCGCTTCAATCGGAAGACCTGACCCGGCCCGGGTCGCACGAAGGCGCCGCTTTTCGCACCGGCACGGGTGGAACTCTCCCGCTCTCGGGTCAGCTCCAACTCGCCGCTGACCAGCCGACCGGTGAAGCGGATCTTCGTATCGTTGATCTCGTTGCCAGCCTGTTCGGCCAACACCACCACGAAGGTCACCAAATCCCCGGCGACGATGCCCGTCGCAATCGGTGTGCTTTGATAATCGCCATACAGCTTGCCGCCGAGCGCCGAACCTTTCTGCGCGAACTGAAACGCCATGGGAGTCGGGTCGCGATCCGGCCGTCCGGCCCCAATCTCGCCTACCCAAATGCCGGTCAGGTCAGCGCCCCACGCCGAACTCGCGATCAGAAACAGGGCGAGACTACGCACGCAGCAACCCCGCCAGCGGGCCGGTGCTGTCGGCAAACCGGTCGACCGGGGTGCCAAAGGCGTCCAGCATCGAAACATAAAGGTTCGCCATTTGCGTATCTTCGGCGTAAACCAAATGCTGCCCGGCGTTGATCCGGCCTCCGCCTTTGCCCGCCAAAACGAGCGGCAAATTGTGCGGGTAATGCCGGTCCCCGTCGCTAAGCGCGGAGCCGAACAGGACCATCGAGTTATCAAGCACATTCGATTCGCCTTCCTGCATGCTCCGTAATCGGCGGAGGAGATAGGCGTACTGCTCGACGTGCCAACGATTGATCAGTTGATACTGCCGCAGCTTGTCGGCGTCTTTCTGATGGTGCGAGACGTCGTGATGGCCGGCGCTGACGCCTTCGAGAAACCGGAAGCTCACGTTGCTGACAGCGTTACCGAACATGAAGGTCGCCACGCGGGTAGTGTCCGTTTGGAAAGCCGTCGCGATCATATCGAGCATCAGACGGACATGTTCAGCGTGGTCCGCCGGACGATCGGTGGGGATGGCCTTCGGGTCCATCGCGGCCCGCGCTTTCCAGGTTCGTTCTTTCGTGCTCGTGGCGCGTTGGACCCGCTCTTCCAGTGACCGCATCACGGACAGATATTCATCCAGACGCACCCGATCCGCCGTGCCCACCTGCGTCCGCAGGCGCTTGGCGTCGCCCAGAACTCGGTCAAGCAGCAGCGCGTCCATCTTGGCCTCGTTGCCCTGCGGACCGGACGAGGCGCGAAACAGCCGCTCATATACCGAGCGAGGATTCAATTCCCGCGCGAGCGGCATCGACGGGCTGCTCCAAGCGATATGGGAGCCATAGACGCGGGTATAACCGACGACAGCATCGACGCCGATGGCCACCGGAGTCACTCCGAGTTCGAGTGACGGCAGCGGCGTCTGCCCGGCGATCCGATGAGCGGCCAGTTGGTCGACCGAGATGCCGTTGGCGATGTCTTCGCCGGGGGTCTTCTTGATCGTCTGACAGGTCAGCCACGCGGCCTCTTTGACGTAGTGGCCGTCACCGCTCTTTGAATTTTCATTCCAGAGGTTGGTCAAAACGGTGATGTGGCTCTTTAGATCCTCCAGCGGCTGCAACGTCGGCGAGAGCTTAAAATCGGCACCCTTGCCCTCAGGCGTCCATGCCCACGGGTTAACCCCATTCGGCATGTAGAGCATCGCCATGCGCTGCGGCGGCTTGCCGGTACCATCCACGGTCGGAAGCGGGGCGGCCATTGCTTCGAGCCAAGGCAGGCCGAGGCCGACACCAGCTCCGCTTAGAATAGTTCGACGGGAGATCTTCATAGGATCTTTTTCTCCTTGGGGCGCTCTTTTTGACGAAAGGGAGTACTGAGGACGATGCTTTCCACCAGCGCCTGAGCGCTGTAATCTTTTGCTTTGACCTCGGCGACGATGGCGTCCACCGTGCACGAATCGCGTAGTGCGAGGCCACGGCCAAGCGCGTAGCCGAGTAACTTCTTGGTCAGGTTCCGAACGAAAAGCTCTTTGTGGACCATGAGTGCGGCCTTGAGCTGGGCCGGGCCTTGAATCTTAGTACCGTCGGCCATTTCACCGGAATTGTCGATCGGCTTGCCGCCATCTTCGTCTCGCCAACGCCCAATGGAATCGTAGTTTTCAAGGGCAAAACCGAG
>JANODS010000658.1:0-3891 GCA_031412835.1 Acidobacteriota bacterium
GCCGTGGTTTGATAATACGCGGGTGAATTTTGGCAAGCGATGGGCAGCGGATTACCCCGAAGCACCTCCGGGAGAGGCTGACAAGCGCAGCGGAACGATCCGTGCCAACCAGGGCGACCGGATTCTGCGCGGTACAGGAACCAAGTTCGTCAGTGATTTTATCGGGGTTACGGCACCAGAGCCGGGCCGGGTGCGGCTGATTGGAGGGTCGCCGGAGGTACGCGGCACCGGTACAACGTTTGCCCGCACGTTTTTAACGAATCAGAGGAACGGGGTCGGCATTCTGAACTTGCAGCCGGGTTCCAATATTGTCTCGGGTGAGAGCACCGCGTTCGTCAATACGACAAGAGCCGGGATCTATTTGCTGGTCCGCGTTCCTGCCGGCGGGTTTTTGGGCAGCGAACAGCAGGCGTTGCGAGTGAAGAAGGTTTTGGATAACTCGAGCATCGAATTGGAAGCTCCCTACACGGGTCCGGTGTTGACGCGGTTGGACTTTCAGCTTGCCGATGATTCCGGAAAGCAGCTTGTGGTGACCGATGGCGCGGGCGTGCGATGGGTATTCCGACCGTCGGTGGTAAGCGATACCGTTTTGCGGCTGCCGGAGTCATTCCGGGGTGAGTCCATCAACGAAACGGAATTCGGCTTGGTGGCCGGGCAGTATAGTTATGACATGGTGGCGGCGCATTACCCGCTCCCAGACGGGAAGCAGGGTAGGCGATCCTATTCGGTGATTCAGGTCAACAGCGACACGGAATTGCGCATGTATGAGCCCTGGGCGTTGAATTCGGCGCAGTCTGTCCCGTTCGGCCGGTACAAGAATGAAGAGCATCAGTACTGGCTGGAAGACATTAACTACTACGACAGCGTGCTGGTGCACTATCAGAATTACTATCGGACGGGGTTGGACGACCACTTGGAAGCCGCGCGGAAGCTGGCCGATTTGTGGTGGGTGTTCCTGGACGAAGGGCGCGGTTTTACGGGAACCGATGTACCGCCTCGGCAGATCAGCATAGCCGGGCTGATGTTACGGGCGATGGATGGCCGACCGGAATTGTGGCCGGGTATCAAGCGCTACATGGACTACATGCATTCAGTCTGGCTGGGCCCCCGGCTGAACTACGATGCCATTTACTATGGCGTCCGCGAGAGCGGCTACATGATGCACTACTGTGCACTGATGGCCAAGGTCTATCCCGATGAAGCCGTGCGGGCAGACTATCAAGAGAAGGCATTGGCCGCTGCCACAGTCTACTTTGTACGACTGCAGCAGCCAGACGGATCGTGGCGTTGGACCGATGACTTGTGGAAGGGCAAGGGGGAGCAGCCGTTCCATGTCGGCGTATTGCTGGAAGGGCTAATTTCGACCCACCGGTTGACGAAAGATGAACAGGTTCTGAGGGCGATTTTGCGATCGCTGGATCACTTGGCGCTGATTCAGGAACCGGCACCGTGCCGAAAACCGGTATACGCGATCTATAACGATGATGGCCCATGGGGTCAGCACTGCGCCAATGGGAACAAGAAGGTGGACCGCGATACCATTCTGGACGGTCGCGCCGGCAACAATACCATCATTCACGCCTACGGCTATGCCTATGCGTTGACCGGCAAGCTAGAGTACAAAACGATAGGCGATGACATGTTTTCGGCCACCTTCGGTGCCGGGCAGGGTCCCGGGGCCGATGAATACTGGGGCCGGGCGGATACTACATCCAAGCAATATGGCCAGTCATTCCGTTCGAGCGGCAGCTACTTGGCCTTCCGGCTACACACCACAGAAAGTCCGGCCATCCCTGATTTCTGAATCCCTACGCCAACGGGCTTCGGGGCTTGGTGGCTGGCGGCCGGGGCGCTGTTGGCTGGCGTAGGCCTTTTTTACTTTCTCAGAAAATTGGTGTAAATCTCACTAAGCCGATCCGCCGCAGCTTTGAGGCTATAGCGCTGTTCCACCTCTTGGCGGGCCGCGAGAGCAAGCCGACGCCGGAGCGGTTGATCGGAGCCGAGTTGCTCCAGCTGCGCGGCGAGGCCAGCGCTATCACCAGCAGGAAAGAGACAACCGTTGTCGCCCTCCCGGATAATGTACGGATTGCCCCCGGCGCTGGAGGCAACCGCGCAAACGCCGGTGGCCATAGCCTCCAGCAGGGCGTTCGAAAACGCCTCGCTCAAAGAAGGCAGCACAAAAAGATCGAGCGCGCGATAGTAGGGTGCCACATCGTGGCTGGAGGGGAGAAACACACAGCGACCAGCAGCGGTGAGGGGCGCGGCGCGTTGGCGGAGAGCCGCTTCGTGGTCCCCGCCGCCGGCGATTAGCAAGCGCCAATCCGGATGACGGTCGGCTACCAGAGCAAAGGCATCAATGAGCGTTTCAATCGACTTTTCCGCCCGCAGCACGCTGACCGTGCCGATGACCAGAGAGGCCCCCCCGAGTTCGGCCGGGATATGGCGCTGGCCGGGTCGGAACCGGTCCGTGTCGACGCCGTTGGGGGCCAGATGGATCCGTGCGCGGGAAACACCATAGACGGTCTCCAGCTCCTGCGCGCAAAAGGGGGAGTTGACGACGATGCCATCCACCAGGCCATCCGTCCAGCGCAGGGCCCGCTGGTAGAAGGAGGGAAACAACGCCCGTTCGCCGCGTGAGCTGCCCAGGACAACAGGGGTACCGAACCACCGGGCCAGCGGCGTCATGAAAGTCACGGTGGGATAGTCAAACGGATGAACGATGCGGATATTGTGCTCGCGCAGGTAGCGGCGGAGGACCAGGGCACCGCTCACAACGGAGGTATCGCGCAGGGATCTCACAGGAAGCCGTGTGACCGGAACCCCGGCGGCGCGTAGCTCTTCAGCGCGGAAGCCTTCAGGATGAAAAGCCATCACGTGGGGGGAAAATTGCCCCCGGTCCAGATGCTTAGCCATTTCGGTCATTTGCCGCTCGGTACCGCCCGGGCCAAGTGTATGGCAAGCAAACAGGACAGGAACGGGTAGCGCGGGGCCTTGGTGCATCCAGTTCAGTATCTCGCGGGAGTTATACTGACGGGAGAGAACTCCGATAAAGCATTCTTCCATGCGTATTGCCCACATCCTGCCTTTTCCTGAGATTGGCGGCACGGAGATCGGGCAAGTGAATGTCATGTTGGCCGGTCGTAGGCTGGGGATCGAGGCATTTGCCCTTGTTCCCGCAGGCGGTGGCGCAGTGGCGGGATATGTACGGGCGGCCGGGTTTGAGGCCTTTCCGTATGCCGTGCCGCAACCGAGTTTCCGTCACGGCGCACGTTTCTGGCGGGAGAGTGGGAAACTTGCGGCGTTCTTGCGCGAACACAAGGCGACCGCCATGCATTGTGCCAATATTCTTGGTGCCTATCACTGCGCTCTCGCTGGTCGGCGGGCCGGAATTCCGGTCATCGGGCATGTGCGGGGGCGGTTTGAAGAACTGCCGTTCCGAGAGAAGTTTTTCATGGGTTGGGTAGATCGTTGGGCCTTCGTTTCCCGCAGCACCTGGGACCGGTTCTGCATACCCGTGAAGGAGGATCTGGGCGATGTGGTTTACGACGGCGTCTCCTTTGCCGCGGTGCCAGAGGACGCCGGGGCTGGAGTGCGCGCGGAGTTCGGGTTGAGCAGCGATACGGTAATTGTTGGAATGGTGGCCCGCGTCGCACCACAAAAGGATTTCGAGACGTTGATACGGAGCGCGGCAGTGTTGTCGACCCGCTTTCCCGCAGTTCGATTTGTCATGGTCGGCGATCTGGACCCCCTGCACTACCCACAGGTACAACGGTGGCTGGAAGAGCATCAGGTGGCGGACCGCTTCCTGTTCACTGGCTTTCGCCGGGACATCGCGCGCCTGACGAAGGCCATGGACGTGGCCGTTTTGAGCACCCATGGCGAAGGTTTACC
>JANODS010000659.1:0-3574 GCA_031412835.1 Acidobacteriota bacterium
TCCGCCAACACCTGCAACGTATCGCCCGCCTGCAATCGCGTATCCCCCCGCGGCACCACAAAGTCCTCGTCCCGTGTCACCAAAACCACCAACGCTCCCTTCGGCATCCCCAAATCCATAATTCGCTGCCCGACCATCGCCGCCCCGTCTCCCACCCTCAATTCCGTCATCACCGGTTTCGCCTTTGCCGCGACGGGCGCAACCAACCGCAATCGCCCGGCCAACCACCCCAACGTCGTACCCTGCACCAGCACCGAAGTCAACACCACAAAAAACACGACGTTAAAGTACAACTCCGCGTTCGGCATCTTCGCCAGCAGCGGAAACGTCGCCAGCACAATCGGCACCGCCCCCCGCAGCCCCACCCAGCCCCCCAGCGTCTTTTGCCGCCACGTCATCTTCGCTAACGCCAAGCTCACAAATACCGCCACCGGCCGCGCCGCCAAAATCAAAAATAGCGAAATCGCAAACGATGGCCCCGCCACCGCCCACAATCGCGACGGAAAACACAACAATCCGAGCGTCAGAAACATGCCAATCTGCGCCAACCACGCCACCCCATCGTGAAAGCGCACCAAACTCGCCTTATGCACGAACGAAGCGCCGTTCATCACCACCCCGGCCACATACACCGCCAGAAAGCCGCTGCCATGCACGAGCATCGTCCCCCCGAAAACACCCAGCGCAATCGCCACCGTCGCCACCGGATACCACCCCACGCTCGAAAGTTGGATCCGATTGATCGCCCAAACCCCCAACCGCCCCCCCGCCAACCCCAAACCCAATCCCAACACCATCTCCACCACAAACCCACCCAACGCCTCCCCCCATCCCGCCCCCGGAACCGTCAAAAACCGAATCAAAGCCACCGTCAGAAACACCGCCATCGGATCATTGCTGCCACTCTCCAATTCAAGTAGCGGCCCCAATCTAGCCCGCAGGGTGATCCCGCTCGACGCCAACACCGTGAACACCGCCGCCGCGTCCGTTGACGCCAGAATCGCCCCCAACAGCAACCCCTCACCCAGCGAGATTCCCAGCATCACGCTAGCGAACCACCCCGCCAGACACGCCGCCACAATCACCCCCACCGTCGCCAGCGATACCGCCCGCCACAACAGCCGCCTTACATGCGTCCACGACGTCCCCAAGCCTCCCGCAAACAAGATCAACGAGAGCGAAACCACCCCGACGTTCTGCGCCAAGCTGGCATCATTAAAGACGATCCCCCCCGGCCCTTCCTCCCCCGCCAACATCCCCAAACCCGCAAACAGCACGAGCGCCGGAATCCCAAACCGCGAAGACACTTTGCTCGCCACAATTGCCGCCAACAGCAGCAGCGAAAGCAGAACCAAGGTTTGTGGTAACAGCCTAGCCTCCCGCCCCCGGCAAAGTAATCGTAAACTTCGCCCCCCGCGTCTCCCGATTCTCCGCCGTCACCTCCCCCCCGTTCTCCCTCACAATCGACGACACAATATGCAGCCCCAACCCCGTCCGGCTACGGCTCCGCTTCGTCGTAAATCGCGGCTCAAAAATATGCGGCAAAATCTCCTCCGGAATCCCCGGCCCGTTGTCCGCCACCGTAATCACCAACGCCTCCCCCGCCCGCCGCGCCCATATCTCGATCACGGCCTCCTCCGGCTTCATCTGCACCGCGTTCAAAAACAGGTTCACAAACACCCGCTCCCACGCCCCCGGTGCCCCCGGCAGCCGCAATCCCGGCTCAATCTCACTGTTCCAAACCACCGTCGCCGCCCGCGTCACCTGCAAGAAATCGTCCGCATGCAGAATCGCGTTGTCCAAAACCCCCTGCACCTCGCCCGAATCCCGCGCCGTCTCCGACAAACTCTCCACAATCCGCCCACCTCGCGTCACACACCGCCGAATCGTCCCCGCCAACCGCGCCCACTTCGGGTCCCGACCCAACAACTCCGCCGATTCCGCCAACGTCTCAAACACGTTGTTCAAATCGTGCGCCAACCCCGCGACTGTCAGCTCGGTATCCCGCTCCACCTCAGCCCCGAATCCGCGCCACAGTCTCGTAGAACTCCGCGTACGACACGCTCGCCGCCTCCGCCTCCTTCACCGTCGTTTCCCCGTCCGCGAACAGGCCTGCCACCGCAAACGCCATCGCGATCCGGTGGTCCCCAAACGAATCCACCTCCGCCGCCCGAAACTGCTGCTTGCCCGCAATCCGGAACCCATCGTGCGAAGTATCAATCGCAATGCCCATCCGCCGCATGTTCTCCGCCACCGTCGCGATCCGGTCCGTCTCCTTCACCCGCAACTCGCCCGCATCCCGCACCGTCAGCCCCTCCTCGCTCATCGCCCCCAACACCGCCAACACCGGAATCTCGTCAATCAACGCCGCCGTCAACCCCTTCTCAATCACCCCACCTTGAAACTGGCTCGCCTGCACCTGCAAATCGCCAATCAACTCCCCCCCCGAACTCCGCATATCCAACACCTTGATCTGCGCCCCGCCCCCCACCAAAAAATCAATCAACGCCGTCCGCGAAGGATTCAACCCGACATCATATAGAACCAAATTCGATTCCTTGGCCAAAATCGCCGCCACCAGAAAAAACGCCGCCCCTGACAAATCACCCGGCACCAGCAACTCCCGCCCCGTCAACGTCGCCCCGCCCGTGATCGAAACCGTCGTCCCCCGCGCCTGTATATCGGCCCCGAACTCCTTCAGCGCCAACTCAGAATGGTCCCGCGTCTTATGCGATTCCCGCGTCACCGTCGTCCCGTTCGCATACAACCCCGCAAACAGCACACAGCTCTTCACCTGCGCACTCGCCACCGGCAGCGTGTAGTCAATCGCCTGAATGTCCGCCGTCCCCTGAATCGCAATCGGAGGATACGTCCCGTCCACGGCCGCAATCCTCGCCCCCATCAGCTCCAGCGGTGTAATAATCCGCTTCATCGGCCGACGGGCAATCGAAGAATCCCCCTCCAAACGGCTTAAAAACGGCTGCGCCGCCAGGATCCCGCTCAGCATCCGAATCGTCGACCCGGAGTTCCCCACGTCCAGCGTCTTCTCCGGTGCCGTATAGCCCCGCAGCCCCTTCCCATGGACCTTGATCTCGGTCCCGTCCCGCTCCACCCCAATCCCCAGCGTCTCTACGCAATCCAACGTCGAGTGCGGATCAGCGCCGGTCGAAAAATTCCGCAGCGTCGACGTCCCCTCCGCAATGGATGCCAAAATGGCGAAACGGTGTGAAATCGATTTGTCACCCGGAAGGCGGATGGCCCCACTGACTGTGGAGGCCGGTTGAATCTTTACCTGCATGCGAAAACCTCTATTGTAGAGGGTTTCGCCGCACTAAGCGCTGATTGCGAACGCCGCCGGCGAACTCAACTGTAATGGCCGCGCCGCCCGTAAACGCACGAACCGATAACCCACCCCGAAGATCGTCTGAATATACTCTTCCCCGAACCGGCCCAACTTCCGTCGCAGCCGCCGAATGTGGACGTCCAGCGTCCGCGTCCGCGTCCCGCTCCGGTAGCCCCACACCGTCTCCAGCAACACCGTTCGGGGCATCGTCTCGCCTTCATTCTGCGACAG
>JANODS010000660.1:0-3866 GCA_031412835.1 Acidobacteriota bacterium
CTATCACGGCTCTGGCTATCACTTTCTGCAAAACGAGCAGTTCAACGCCAACGAGTTCTTCCTCAACCGCGCCGGCGCCGCCCGCCCCAAGTTCCGCCGCAACGAAACCGGTGCCACCTTCGGGGGCCGTATCATCCGCGATAAAACATTCTTCTTCGCCTCCGTCCAACGCCCCGACTTCATCAGCGGCTTCGCCGCACGCGCCATTACCGCGACCGGCATCCCCGTCGGCCTCGGCGAGACGCGCACCCGCCAGTCCATCGCCGACGTCGCCAACCAATGGCTCCAATCCGGTGCCCGCGGCAACCCCGCCTTCGCCAACAATGTCCTGACCCGGATCCGCGCCTTCCCCGCCGAACAAATCCCCGGCCTGGAATCCAAGTTCTTCACGAACTCGACCCCCGGCAGCGTCGCCCTCCGTACCCTCACCGCCCAGGACATTCACCCCGTCGCGGTCAATGTCCTCAATCAAAAACGCAATGGTAGCTTTCTCCTGCCCTCCCACACCTCTGCTATGCAACCCCTCACGGGCAACGCCAACTTCGGCGACGAAGGTCTTCTCCAACAGTCCTTCCCCACCTTCTACAACTCCTGGGCCGGCTCCGGTTCCATCGAACACAATTTCTCCACCGCCAACCGCCTCCGCCTGAACTACATCCAGTCCGCCTCCAAGGTCGAAGAAGCCTTCGGCTGGGCCAACTCCTCCCCCTCGCCCACCACCGGCCTCACCCCCTCCTACACCGCCTCCCTTCAGCACACCAAAACCATCGGCACCCAATGGGTCTCCGAATTCCGCGGCGGCTTCTTCGAACTCTTCAATACCCGCATCTCCAAGTTCCGCGATATCACCAACTCCTCGCTCGGCATCTTCAACCCCCTCGAAGGCGCCGTCGCCGGGCTCGCCTCACTGATGCCCACTATCGATATCAGCAGCCAGCGCTCCACCGCCGGCATCGGCAACGCGTGGGACTTCTTTGATCGCCAACGCGTCATTAACATCTCCGAAACCCTTAGCTACACTCGCGCTAAACACACCATGCAGTTTGGTGCCGAATTCCGCCGACCCACCATCAAGGGCGAGTACATGGCCCGCACCAACGGTGATCTCGACTATGACAACTGGGTCCTCTTCTTCACCGGCCACGGTGCCGCCGGCGGCGGCTCTGACCTTGATCAAGGCGACACCCGCCGCCACTTCAAGATGAAAGATTTCAGCACGTTCTTTCAAGACGACTGGCGCGTCCGCCGCGGCCTCACCATCAACCTCGGCGTCCGCTACGACTACTACGGCAACCCCAACGACGCCGACGGCCGCATCGGCAACTACTACACCGCCTCCACCGCCAAAGCCCTCGGCCTCGATAAGCCCGGCTTCTACGTCGATCCCAAATCCGCCTTCTTCAAGTCCAACTTCGATCCCCTTAAGCTCGGCATTGTCATCGAACCCGGCACCCCCTTCAACCTCGACGGCGTCTACAAAGCTCCCTGGGCCTCCACCATCAAACCCGACTTCAATAACATCGCCCCCCGCATCGGCATGGCCTGGCAATTGACCCCGAAACTCGTCGTCCGCTCCGGCTACGGGATGTTCTACGAGCGCACCTCCGGAGCCATCAAAACAGACCTCCAACTCTCCGCCCCGTTCTTCATCTACCAAAACGTCCCCGCCCCGGTTGACATGGCCGACCCCTACCCCAAGCTCAACGTCAATCCGTTCCAGATTCCCTTCAACGTCACGATCCTCCGCAACCCCACTACCGGGGCCGCCACTTGGCGTCGCTTCGATGGTTCGGCCTTCCCCGCCACCAGCCCCTTCTCGGCCAAAAACAACACCTTCGTTGACCCGCTGCTAAAGACCCCCTACGTCCAGCAATGGACCCTGAACGTGCAATTCGAACCCACCCCCGGCAGCCTCCTGGACGTCCGCTACGTCGGCTCCCGCGGCGTTGGCCTAATGGCCCGTCTCAACCTGGCTCAGCCCCTCGACCCTCGCGTCACCCCCGTCAACGGCTTCGACGGCATCACCACCTCCACCGGCGCGCTCATCTCGCCGGACTTCTTCGTCAAGCCGGAATTCCTCGGCCTTAATCGCGCCGGTGGCTTCCGCCAGCGCTCTAACTGGGGCCAGGCCGGCTATAACAGCCTCCAAGCCAATTTCCGTCGCCGCTTGGGCAAAAGGGTCACAGGCAACTTTTCCTACACCTGGGCCAAGTCCCTCGACAACGTCTCCTCCGACGGCGGCGTCATCGAACACGATGGCTTCAACCTAGCCAACAACCGCGGCCCCTCTGACTTTGACCGGACCCACCGCTTCACCGGTGTCTACGTCATCGATCTACCCTCCCCCACCCGCTTCAAGGCGCTCTTCGGCGGCTGGTCCCTCAGCGGTCTTATGACCCTCCAATCCGGCAGCCCCTTCTCGGCTCTCGGCAACGCCACCACCAATGCCCGCTGGGCCCAGCCCAGTCGTGTCCGCCCCAGCTTTGCCCCCGGCAAATCCATCGAAGACGCCCGCCGCGAAGGCCGCACGCAGGACCGGCTCGCTCAGTACTTCAACCCGGCGGCTTTTACGGACTCTCTTGACACCTGGGGCGACGCTGGCCGCAACATCCTTCGCGGCCCCAGCCAGATCCAGTACGACTTCATGCTCGGTAAGCTGGTCAAGATTCGTGAATCTCAACAGCTCGAACTCCGCTGGGAAACCTACAACGCCTTCAACCAGGCAACCTTCACCAACCCCTCCTCCACCCTCGCAGCCGGCGGACCGGGGAACGCGGGCGTGATCGCCTCCACCATCGGAGGGCCCCGCACCATGCAGGTAGCCCTCCGCTACCGCTTCTAACTCTTCTGCACCCCGGGCCGCCCATTCTCCACCGTCCAACTCGTTGGCGTGGAAATGGGCGCTCCCGGCTTCAGAACATAAGGCACAATCCGGTAATCCGCCCGGTACTCCTGCGCCGTTACCGCGCATCGAACATACCCCCGCTGTGCGTTAAACCATTTCAAATGCGGGTTCTCGCGATAAACCGCCGCCGTCCCCGCTCGCTCCGCGCTACCATCGCCCCCGCTGCTGATTGACGTCCCCACGAACTCCGTCCCCACCACCCCCGAACCCGTCTTCAAATCCACCACCCAGTTCGAATGGATATCCCCCGTAATCACAATCGGATTCGCCGGCTTCCGCCTCCCCAAAAACTCCAACACCCGATTCCGATCCGCGTCGTATCCGCTCCATTGGTCCATCGAAAAACTCTCCTCCGGCCCCGGCTTCATGTCGATCCGCGCCATCAGCACCTGCTGCGCAATCACATTCCAACGCGCCGGCGACTTGTCGAGCGTCGCGAACATCCAATCCCGCTGCGCCGCCCCCAAAATAGTCCCGTTCGGATCCAGCGCCGCCGTACAACCAACTTTATTCCCATCCCCACAAGGCTGATCCGTCCGATACTGTCGCGTATCCAGCACCGTGAACCGCGCCAGAGCGCCGAAATCCAAAGCCCGATACAACTGCATCGCCGAACCTCGGGGCAGGGAACTCACGCGCAGCGGCATGTTCTCGTAGTAAGCCTGATAAGCGTTGGATCGTCTCTCCAACAACTCCGCCCGTGTCTGCTTATCCTCGGCAATATCTGCCGCATAGTTGTTATCCACCTCGTGGTCATCCCAAGTGACAATCCACGGAAATCGCTGGTGTACCTTCTGTAACATCGGGTCGGTCTTATACAGCGCGTGCCGATTCCGATAATGCGTCAACGTCGTAATCTCCGGCCCCGTATGCTTCCGCACCCCGTTCGTCCGCTCCGGGCCCTCATAAATGTAGTCCCCCAGATGCACCACAGGTCCAACTCCTCTTCGGCCACATGCTG
>JANODS010000661.1:0-3635 GCA_031412835.1 Acidobacteriota bacterium
GGCCGCGACATCCGGGAAGGTGGCCGTGAACGGCATACCGCCGGAGAACGCTCGGGAGTTGATGAGTTTTATTTTCCAGGATGCGACGTTGCTGCCGTGGCGGACGGTCGAGCAGAACGTGGGGTTGGGCTTGGAGTTGGAGCACGTGGCGCGGGCGACGCGCGAAGTGAAAGTGGCGAAGATGTTAGAGCTGGTGGGGTTGACGGCGGTGGCGGAGCGGTATCCGCGGCAGCTTTCCGGCGGGATGAAGATGCGGGTTTCCATTGCGCGGGCGCTGGTGAGTCGTCCGCGAATCTTGTTGCTGGATGAACCGTTTGCGGCGCTGGACGAGATGAGCCGGGACCGGCTGAATGAGGAGTTACTGCGGCTGTATCTGGAGCAGCAGTGGACAGTACTGTTTGTTACTCATTCGGTGGCGGAGGCGGTGTTTCTTTCGACGCGGATCGTGCTGCTGGCTCCGCATCCGGGGCGGATTGCGCACGTTGTGCCGGTCGATTTGCCGTGGCCCCGGACTGCCGACACGCGGGCGACGAAGGCTTATGAGGATCGGGCGGCGGAGGTTTCGCGGTTGTTGCGCGGGGTGGGGGCGCTGTCATGAAGCGGCACCTTTGGTTCGTATTGAATAACTTCATGGTGTTGGGTTGCTTACTGGGTTTGTGGCAATTGGTGGTATCGCTTTTGCAGGTGCCACCGTATATGCTGCCGGGGCCGATGGTGGTGGGGGCGGCGGTGGTACACCGCTTCCCTTCCCTGGTGCAGTCGCTGCTGCTGACAAGTGCGGCGGCGGCGTTGGGACTGGCGGCGAGCGTGGTGGCGGGGGTGGCGATAGCCTTGGTGTTTGCCCAATGGGCCTGGCTGCGGCGGTTGTTGTTTCCTTATACGATTCTTCTGCAGACGGTGCCGATTGTGGCGATTGCTCCGCTGATTCTGATGTGGGCGGGGAGCGGGGTGCCGTCGGTGGCGCTGGTGGCGTTTATCATCTGCCTGCCGCCGATCATTGCGAATACGACGCAAGGATTGATCAGCGTGGAGGAGAATTTGGTCCACCTGTTTTTGATGCACCACGCGACGGCGATGCAGGTGTTGTTCAAGCTGCGGCTACCGCATGCGTTGCCGAATCTGTTTGTCGGAATGCGGATTTCGGCGGGGATTTCGGTGATTGGGGCGATTACGGGGGAGCTGTTCGCGGGGTCGAGCCGGGTGGGTCAGGGGGGTCTGGGTTATTCGATTTTGTATGCGAGCGGACAGTTGGAGACGGACTATTTGTTCGCGTTGGTGTTGGCGGCGACGGTGCTGGGGTTCGTTTTCTTTTTCGTGGGAATGTTTTTGGAGTGGTATTTTTTACATCACTGGCATGAATCGAGCCGATCTGATGTGAGGGAGTAAGCGTTACATGCTTCGTTTGGAATCGGCTACTGGTTGGTGGTTAGTGACGCATCCCGATCATGCGCGATTGGCGGGTAGATTTGCGGAGGCTTGGGGCAACGGGCGGTTTCGAAGGCCGGAGCCGCGGGCGCGGGTTTTGCACGGGATTGCGTCGCATGATGATGGTTGGACGGCGCGCGACGCGCATCCCACTATTACGCGACAGGGGAAGCCGTCGGCGTTTTCGGTGGAGTTAGTGGGTAAGTACTCCGCGTTTGAAGAGATTGATTTGGCCGATTACTTGGCGGTGCGGGAGCGGGCGGTGCGGTTGATTGCCGCGGACGACCCTTACGCGGGATTGTTGATCGCGATGCATACTTACAACTTGTTGACGGCGCATGCGGACCGATCGACAATTGCAGCGGAGCAGTTGCCATTGCTGGATTCGTTTCTGGAGAGTCAGCGGGCGTATCAGGGTGAGTTGCGGGCGCGGATTGCGGCGGACGACTCGTTGACGGCGCTGGAGAAAGATGGGGCGACGATTGAGGAGCATTTTCGATTGCTGCAGGCTTGCGACTATCTTTCGTTGTTGACTTGTGTGGCTTACTCGTTGCCGACGAATCTGCTGCATCCGCTGCCGCTAGAGGATGGCGGGGAGTCGACGGTTGCGGTCGAGGCGTTGGGCGTGCGGGAGTTTCGTTTGGTGCCTTGGCCATTTGCGGACGATAGTTTGACGTTTGAGTTTCCGGCGCGGCACGTGGAGGGCCGGGAGTTTGGGTCGTCGGCGGAGTTGGAGGCGGCGTTTGCGGCGGCACCGGTGGCGGTGCTGACTGTCACCGTGCGGAGATAGGGATGCGGATTGATGCTCAGCATGGGTTTTTGCCTCCGGCGCAGGATGCGGAGTGGTTGGGGACGATTTTGCGGCGGAACCGGTTTGAGGGGAGCGTTTGGCTGGCCGATGACTTAGGGGAGGCGCTGCGGGTGGCGAGGGATTTTCCGATGATTAAGGCAGTGATTGCGCGGGAGGCGGTGGAGCATCCGCTGGTGAAGAGCACGTATGGGGTGCTGGCGGAGGGGCTGGCGCTGGAGTGGCCGGCGGAGCGGTGGGAGGAGATCCGCGCGGTGCGGGACCGGAAGGTGGCGCTGGATGGAGTTCCGGATGGAGAGGTGGAGCTGCCGCCGAACTTCTACCTGAAGCTGACGGGGTTTGGGTTGCCGGTGACGGAGGGGCAGCGGGAACGGATGCGGCGAGCGATGCGGATGGCGGGGCCGGAGCGGGTGATGTTTGCGAGCGGATGGCCGGGGGGAGGGGTGACGTGGAAAGAGCGGCTGGCCGCGTTCACCCAGTGTCTGGGCCCGATGCCGATGGCGGTGCGGGAACAGATACTGGGTGGAACGGCGACGGAGTTTTACGGGTTGTAAGTGGCGAGGAGCGCCTCTATATCGGCGACGGCGCGCCACGCCATTTGTAGGCTTTCCATATACTCTTCCTGTAACATAAAGTAACTGCGCTGAGTTTGCAGGACGGAGGGGTAGGAGCCGGACATGGCTTTGTAATTGGCGCGGTAGAGGGTTAGCGCTTTTTCGGTAGCGGGGAGCATATCTTTTCGGTACCGGAGGGCAGCTGTTCGTGCTTGATCGTATTCGCGCCAGGCGTCGGCGAAGCGGGATTCGAGAGACCGGCGAATGCGCGCCGGTTCCAGGGCCGCGCGGGACTGCATGGCCTTGGCGGCGGCGATGTTGCCTTGCTGGCGATTGAAGATGGGCAGTTCGATCGCGATATCAAAGATTCCTTCCGGGCCGACGGAGCCGCGGGTGATTTCACTGAGTTCGCGGTTGTAGCGGACGCCTCCGCGGGCTTGGATATCGGGGATGCGGGCTTTGCGAGCTTGCGCGAGTTGGAGGTCGGCGCGTCGGACGGCGATGCCGGGGAGGAAGAATTCCGGATTTTCGGTTTCGATGCGTGCCCAAGCTTTGGCTTTTTCGACCTCGGGGAGGGCGAGGAAATCACCTTCGAGCGGTTGGGGGGGGAGAGGCTGCTGGACGAGGGCGGCGAGCTGCTGCCAAGTGCGGGCCTGGGCTTGACGGGCCTGGGAGAGGCGGACGGCGGCGCGCTGGGATTCGACGTCGGCGGTCAGTACGTCGGGTTCATCGGCGAGGCCGGTGTTCATAAGCTGGCGGAAGATGTCGGCGGTTTCGGTGGCGGTTTTGGCAAGTTGCTCGCGGACATCGACGAGTTTTTGTTCGCCGAGGGCTTGGTAGTAGAGGCG
>JANODS010000662.1:0-1904 GCA_031412835.1 Acidobacteriota bacterium
ACCGCCCGCGCCAACGTCCGCAGCGCCGCCCCGTTCCCCGCCGCCCCCGCCTGCCGTTTTGTCATCGTCCGGCTCTCCACCCAAGCTCCCCCGCTCTGGGTCAAGTCCGCCATCGCCCCCTCATACGCCGCCAACTCCGCCACATTCCGCTGCACCCAATAGCTCTTAAAATGCGGGCTCTTCCCCAACAATTCCAAATTCGCCGCCATCCGCAGTTCTCCCTGCCCCTGCGCCGCCCGCTGAAACCAGCCCTCGCTCGCCAGCGATCCGCCCCCCTGCCCCGCCATCAAAACCAATGCTCTCGCTAAGTAATCTTCATTTGTCGCCAAAAGCAGCCATCCGTCCTTGCTCGCAAACGCCGCCGTCCGCTGCGTCGCCCGGTCCGCCTTCACATAGTAAGTCGTCCCCCCCGCCGTCCTATTCGCAAACTGCCCCGCCAACGCCGTCAACGCCGGAGCCGCCGCCAACTTAGTAACATACAAAAACTCCAGCCTACCGATATCATAAATCGCCAAAGCCGAAGCCCCGCCCGCCAACTGGTTCAGCAACCCGCTATCCACCGGCAGCCCCGCCGCCGTCGCAAACTCCCCCTGCGCCTCCTCCAGCCGCAAAAACAAACGCGACTTCGAAAACACGCTATAGTTCGCCCCGCCCACCCACTGCCGCTTCTCCGCCGACCCGTTCCACTCCCGCAGCATAGCTCCGAAATCCTTGGCCTCTAAATAGACCTGCGCCCCCGCCGGCACCCACCGCGGCAGCGCCACACTCGTCGTCGCCTGTTGAGCAAAATACACCCCCACCGCCGCCAAAACCGTCAGTCCAATCAGCTTCATCTTCATCGTGTACCTGCCACCAACCGCGGCTTCACCGAATGCGGTTGTTCCAACCCTTCCTGCACCAACGGCCGACGCGCTTCGTTCTTCGCCCGCCGCTCCACCTCCGCCTGCGCCGCCGCCTGCTTCACGGGGAACTTGTCGTAAAACATCACCGCCCGCTGCGGCTGTCCGGCTCTCAAGAACGTATCCCCCACCGCCTCGAACATCTCGATCGGCACACCCCCGTCCTCCGCCAAAGCCAACAAAGGCGCCCCGCTCAGCGCCTTAAACAGCGGCAGCCGTTGACTCGGGTCCAACGCCAACACCGCCCGCAACAACCGAATCTTCACCGCCGAATCCGTCGCCGACGCCGCCGCTTTCAGCCGCGCCGTCACCGCATACGGCTGCTCCGCCTCCGCCGCCGAAGTCACCCGTCCCGCCAACAAGTCCAACTCCTTCGCCCCCGTCGTAATCGACCGATTCAACACCTGTGCCGCCTCCAGCCGCGTCCCATAAGCCGCCTGCCCATCCATCGCCACGGTCACCATCGTCGCCTCATCCCGCTTCACATTCGCCAACAAAAGCCGAGCCTCCGCGCTCCAAGGCACCGCCTTCGCCAGCGGCTCCGCGTACCGAGCCGCCTCGGCTTCCCGCTTCTGCCCAAGCAACACCCGCGCCGCCGCCGCATGATGCTCGAACGGTTCCCCTACCGTCATAACCAACCGGTCTAATAGCTCCACCGCCCGCGTCGGCTGTATCTCCGCCAGCCCTAGGTAACTCCCCGCCGAAGGGTTCGGCCCCGCCAACTCCCGCTCATAAGCCAACAACAAAATCTGCCGTGCCGAATCCGGATCCCCCTCTTCCCGCAACTGCGCCGCCACCCCCCGCAACTGCTCCGTATCCGTCAACTCATCCAGCAGCTTCCCTAAAGTCCCCGCTTTCGCCGCCACCCGCACCCGCAACGGCAACAGCGTATACGAATCCTGCTGCAACTCCTCCGGAGTAAATCGAGCCAGTAACTGCCCCGCCGCCCCAAACTGCTTCGACTTCACCAGATACTCCAACCGCCGAGTCCGAATCCGCTGCCGC
>JANODS010000663.1:0-2525 GCA_031412835.1 Acidobacteriota bacterium
CTCTTGTCCGCCGCCCCCGGCTCGACGCGCCGCAGGAAGATGATCTGGTCCCCGGCCTCCTTCACCGAAACATGCAAATTCGCCACGCCGCGCAGCCGATCAGCCAGCACCGTCAGCTCGTGGTAGTGGGTCGCAAACAACGTCCGCGCCCCAATGCGCTCGTGGATGTGTTCGACCACCGCCCACGCCAGCGCCAAGCCGTCGTAGGTCGCCGTCCCCCGGCCAATCTCGTCCAGGATAATCAGGCTCTTCTTAGTGGCGGTGTTCAGAATCACCGCCGTCTCGGTCATCTCGACCATGAACGTGCTCCGGCCCCGCGCCAGATTGTCGGCCGCGCCGATGCGGGTAAACACCCGGTCGACCACCGGCAGTGTCGCCGCCTGCGCCGGCACGTACGAACCCATCTGCGCAAGAATCGAGATCAGCGCCGTCTGCCGCAGGTATGTCGATTTGCCGCCCATGTTCGGCCCCGTAATCAAGCCCAAAAACTCATGGCTCGCGTCCAGCGAAACGTCGTTCGGAATGAACCGTTGCGCGTCCCGTTCGGCCAGCTTCTCAATCACCGGATGTCGTCCGGCGACGATTCGCAGCTCCCCACTTTCGGTGAACGCCGGCCGCACGTAACGGTTCTGCGCCGCCACCTGCGCCAAGCCCGCCGTCAGGTCAAGTTCAGCCACCGCATTTGCGGCCAGCCGGATACGCTCCGCCTGCTCGGCCGCGAAGCTCCGGACGGCGGTGAACAGCTCCCGCTCAATCGTCAGGATCTTGTCCTCGGCGTCCAGAATCTTGCTCTCGAGCTCCTTCAACTCCGGGGTCGTGAACCGCTCGGCGTTCACGAGCGTCTGCTTCCGGTCGTAGTCCGCCGGCACCCGGTCCATGTTTGCTTTCGAGATCTCCAGGTAATACCCGAAGACGTTGTTGAACCGGACCTTCAGCGAACTGATGCCGGTCCGAGCCCGCTCCCGGGTCTCGATCGCGGCGATGTACTGCTTCGAGTTCCGGCTGATGTCGCGGAGCTGATCGAGGTCGGCCGAGATTCCATCGCGGATCGTTCCGCCGTCCGTCAGGTTCAACGGTGGATCATCGGCAATCGTCGACAAAATCCGTTCGCGGACCTCCGCAACTTCGTCGAAACGCGCTTCGCCCACCAGCCGGTTCAGCGCCGGAATCTTCGCCAGCGAGTTGCCCAAAGCCGACATCTCCCGCGGCGTCGCCGTCCCCAGCGTCACTTTGGCGAGAAGCCGTTCCAGGTCAAGTATCGAGCCAAGCACCTTCCGCAGCTCCGTCCGCAAAATCGTGTCCACAAGCAGCGCCTGCACCGCGTCCAGCCGCGCTTCAATCTCCGCCCGCTGCACCGATGGCCGCAGCAATCGCCGGCGCAGCAAGCGTCCGCCCATGCCCGTCATCGTCTCGTCCAGCACGTGCACCAGCGTCGACTCCTTCGACTCGCCCGCGAACAGCGGCTCAATCAATTCGAGGTTCCGGACGGTCACCGCGTCCAGCACCATCGCCTCGTTCCGGTCGAAGTACGTCGGCCGGTCGAGGTGGCCCAGCGCCGACCGCTGGGTATCGCGGAGGTAGTGCAGCACGGCCCCCGCGGCCCCGGTCGCCAGCGGCTTCTCGCCGAGCCCGCAGCCGTCGAGTGACAGCAGCGAGAAGTGCTCCCGCAGCGTCCGGCTAGCGTAGTCGGTGTCGAAAATCCAGGCTTCGAGGTCGGTCCGCGTCCGCACCCCGGCCCACTCCACTCCGGTTGCCGCCAGCACCTCGCGGACGTTTAAACTCTCCAGTTGCGGCGCGATCTCTTCTAGGGGCAGTTCGGTCGAACGGAACTCGCCGGTCGAGACATCGACGTAGGCCAAGCCCGCCCGATTGCCCTTCCGCAGCACCGCGGCCAGGTAGTTGTTCTCCCGGCTCCGCAGCATGTTCGCGTCGGTCGCCGTGCCCGGCGTAATGATCCGGGTGATCTCCCGCCGAACGATCTTCTTGCCCGGACTCGGGGCCTCCATCTGCTCGCAGATAGCCACCCGAAAGCCCTTGGCAATCAGCCTAACGAGATAACCATCGGCGGCGTGATACGGCACGCCAGCCATGGGGATCGGCTGCTCGGCGTCTTTGTTCCGCGACGTGAGGGTGATCTCGAGTTCCCGCGCCGCGATGACGGCGTCATCCATGAAAAGCTCATAGAAATCGCCCATCCGGAAGAAGAGCAAGGCCCCGGGGACCTGCTCTTTGATGCTGTGATACTGCCGCATCAGCGGCGAAATTTCGGCCGCCATTCCTATGCGTAAATTCCGCGGAGTTTCACGGCGAAGGCCACCCGATCCAGCGCCAGCATGTACGCCGCCGCCCGGTTGTCCACCTTGTGATCGCGAGCGTATTGGGAGACGTCACGGAAGCTTTCCACCATGATTTCCTCCAGTCTTTGATTCACCAGTTGCTCGTTCCAGAAGTAGCCTTGTCGGTCCTGGACCCACTCGAAGTACGAAACCGTCACCCCGCCGGCGTTAGCGAGAATGTCCGGAATC
>JANODS010000664.1:0-3511 GCA_031412835.1 Acidobacteriota bacterium
GAAAAACACCGGAATCAGCGAATCGGACGAACAACGCAATACCATCTTAGCATGGAAGTCAAGTAATATCGATAAGATGCTTTCTCACCGCCGCTCTTTCCTCGTCTCCGCCGCCGCCGCCGCCTCCCAATCCTGGGCCCAGTCCAACGACCGCCTCCGTGTCGCCATCGTCGGCGTCGGCTCCCGCGGCTCCGCCCACATCTCGGAACTCCTCCCCGTACCCAACCTCGAAATAGCCGCCCTCGTCGAAGTCGATGGTGCCCGCGCCGAAGCCGCCTCCCAAAAAATCTTCGCCAAAACCGGCAAGCGCCCCCTCCTCCACACCGACATGCGACGCGCCTTCGATGACAAATCCATCGACGCCGTTACCATCGCCACCACCAACCATTGGCATGCCCTCACCGCCATCTGGGCCATGCAAGCCGGCAAAGATGTTTACGTCGAAAAGCCCGTCTCCCATAACATCTTCGAAGGCACCCAACTCGTTAAAACCGCCCGCAAGTACAACCGCATCGCCGCCGGCGGAACCCAACGCCGCTGGTGGGGACCCTTCCGCAAAGCCGTCGAACTCCTCCACGCCGGCGTCATCGGCGACATCTACCAAGGCAACTTCTTCTTCCCTGGCGGCCGAGACTCCCTCGGCTTTAAACCCGTCTCCCAGCCCCCCGCCAATCTCAACTGGGACCTCTGGGTCGGCCCCGCCCCCATGCAGGATTACCATGCCAACTTAGTCCCCTATAACTGGCACTGGTTCTGGGATTTTGGCAACGGCGAACTCGGCAACAACGGCATTCATATGATCGATATCCTCCGTTGGGGCATGAAACAAACTCTCCCTGTCTCCGTCCGCTCCACCGGCGGTCGCTTCGGTTATAAAGATCAAGGCCAAACCCCCAACACCCAAAACGTCACCTGGACCTTCGCCGACGGCGCCTCCATGGTCGGCCAACTCCGCGGTCTCTACACCGCCGAAAAGATGTCCTGGGACTTCTACGGCTCGAAGGGCCACATGCACCTCGATTCCAAGGGCGATTTCCGTATTCTCCTCGGCCGCAACAAACAGACCGAACCCGCCGTCACCTACCCCGCGAACCTTGACCATTTCGCCAACTTCGCCGACGCCGTCCGCGCCCGCAACCCCAAGCTCCTCCACGCCGAAATCGAAGAAACAGCTCTTTCCACTGCTCTCTGCCACCTCGGCAACATCTCCCATCGCTTAGGGCGCGAACTCCGCTTCGACCCCGCCCAAATGCTCTTCCCCAACGACGCCGAAGCCAACAAAATGCTCACCCGCCCCTACCGCGCCCCCTACGTCGTTCCCACCGACGTCTAAGCCTTCACGTTCTACAACGTCTCATTAACCGCGACTAAGTCAAACCGCTCCGACCGGTCAAGCAGCTCGCATCCGGGAAGTCGCCATCAAGCTATCCTACGCCGCCACTCGAACATCCGTCCGCCCAAAATCATCACCCTTGAACAACGACTCCTTATTCCGGCTCTTCGCCAAAGCGTACGCAAAACAATCTCCAAAATTCAACGCCGCCGGATGCCTCCCCTTTCCATAATCGTACAATGCCTGTCGTGCAAACGCTCCGTGCGCCAGCGTAACCGGCTCAATTTCAACCTCTGCCACTTCGAGGAGCCGCATCGCCTGCCGGGTCGTCTCCGCTCCCCCGCGCCTCTCTAAAGCCATGATCAATTCCACATGGTTGACCACACTCATTCGGCAAGTGGCCGCTCGCTCGATTAATCGGACGAATTCTTCCACTCGTCGTAGAGCAAATCCCCATGGTCAATACGTGGACCGGTCGCGCTGGCAGCCGCCCGCCTTGCAATCGCCATCATCTCGTCAACCGTCGCCTTCGTCCGCTTCTTCTCCACTTTCTCCTGCCGCTCCCGCAGAGAATCAATCACCACCTTCGTCGGCGTCTCCCCCGTCCTATCCGCAATCGCCCGCGCCAACCGATACGCCTCTGGATCCTTCACGCTCAAGCTCATGCCGATACCCTCTTTCTAGAAAATCTTCTACTGTTCTACCATGGGCTGCTACGGCTCCCGCACCACCCGCATCCCCAACATCCGCCACGCCTGCAACGACGGCCATCCTCCACCCCGCGCATAAGTCCGCAAATCCTTACTCTCAAAGAAAAACGATCCCCCCCGCATCACCCGATAAGCACCCTTCTCCGGCCCCTTCGGATTCTTCTTCGGCGACTCCTTATAGTAATCCCGCTGATACCAATCCGAGCACCACTCCATCACATTCCCCGCCATATCCATCGCCCCATAAGGCGACGCCCCTTTCGGATAAGATCCCACCTCCTTCCCCGTATCAAACTTCTGCGACCCCGCATAGTTCGCATGCTCATAATCAATCGCATTTCCCCAAGGAAACCGCCGTTTATCCGTCCCCCGCGCCGCCTTCTCCCATTCCGCTTCCGTCGGCAGCCGGTACTTCTTCCCCGTCTTCAAACTCAACCAATTACAGTAAGCCGAAGCCGCATCCCAGTTCATACCCAATACAGGGTACTTATCGCTCCCCTCCGTCCCTCCGCCATGATTAACCGCCTGCGTCCAATACGGGCTCTGATCCTTCGGCACCACATACCCGCCCGGCCATAACTTCGTATCGCTGTAACCCGGGTCATTCAGAAACTTCTTCCAATCCCCATTTGTAACCTCAAACTTAGCCACGTAATACGCGTCCAATGTTACTACATGCGCCGGACCCTCCCGGCTCTCCCCGTCCCCAAACGTATCCCCCATCGTAAACGCCCCCGCTGGCACCACCAGCATTTCCCCATACCCATCGTTCACCGTCTTCGGCAAATCCGCCGCACTCAACCCCACGGCCATCAAATACACAAGCGCTCTCACTTCGCCCCTCCAAAAAAATTATTCAACTTCAAAAAATGCCGCAACTGGTCCATCCACGGCCCATACTCCGGGCTCACCGTCGCCGCCCCAAACCCATGCCGACCCCTTTGATAAAGGTGCAGCTCCACCACCGTACCCGCCTTATTCATCTCCAAAAACAACTGCGCCGACCCATTCGCCGCCCCCCGATCATGCGCCGCCGCCATCAAAAACACCGGAGGAAACTCCACCAACTTCTCCCCCGGCCACGGCCGCCCCGCGCTATAAACCATGATCAACGAATGCGCCTTCGACGACACCCGCTCCACCGGATCCGTCGCCCCCGCCTCCCCCGCCGTCGCCGACGCCCCCACCATCCGCGCCATGCTCGACCCCGCGCTAAATCCCGCAAACGTCACCCGCTCCGGGTCAATCCCAAACTCCTTCGCCCTGCTCTTCACCAGCCGAATCGCCCGATTCCCGTCCGCCGCCCGCGCCTTGTCGTCGTACCGCGGGTTCAACCGATACGTCAGCACAAACGCCGTCGTCCCCCCGTCATTGAACTTTTCCGCGACGTCGATCCCTTCCAGGTTGTACATCAGCATGATGTTCGATCCCCCCGGCGCAATCACCACCGCCGACCCGTTCGGCTTCC
>JANODS010000665.1:0-14110 GCA_031412835.1 Acidobacteriota bacterium
CCAGCCGCCGCGCGTTGATCAAATCATCCGTCGTATACGGCAAAACCACGAAACCCTCTTTCACCAACACCCGCGTCGCTTCCAGCAACCCCTCATTGTCAGGAAACAGCGTCTCCGGGTCCCCAATCACCTCTAGCTTCACCCAGTGCGACAAGCCGACCTCCCGCCCCAGGCGAGCCGCCCGAATCGCCTCATCGGCCGTAAAGCACGCCGCCGTGTTCGGCAAAAGAAAGTATTCGTCTCGCGGAATAAAGTCCAGCAGAGACTCCTGCGTTCGATCCGTCAGGTTCACCCGCCGCACCGCCACCGTCACCACCTCCGCCCCCGAGGCCTTGTGGCACTCGGCCATCTCCTGGTTCGAACGGTACTTCCCGGTTCCTACCAGCAAACGCGAGCGAAACGTCCGCCCCGCAATCGTAATTCCATCCGCCATCCCTTAATTCTACGCCCCTAGCCCCTTTCCCGGTGATACGAATTCCCCGCTCGCGCCACTTCACTTCGAGATCGCGTACTGCGTGCCAATCAGCAACTTCCGAGAAAAAATCCTAAGATCGTACCTCGGCGATGATTTGTTTTGCCTGCGGAATACGCGTTTCTAAGGGGTCGATGCCGGAAAGAAACTTAGTCCACCAAACAACGCGCCTATTTCACTTGACTGCCCATCAACACACAGATATACTCCAAACGGATCAGTACGAATAGCTGGATTCAGGCGCCGTGTGTCGAAGCGCCCATTTGTTGTCTGTTGGAAGAATATTTACCGAGCATCGCCTCAGGAGAATACGAGGACCTTATGGCAAGAGAGAGCACGCAGCATAAAATTGACCGTGTTCGGCCGCCCAGAGTGCAGATCACGTACGATGTCGAAATCGGCGACGCGATCGAACTCAAAGAGCTGCCGTTCGTGATGGGTGTCTTGGGCGACTTTACCGGTCAGCCCGTAGAGCCGCTTCCCCGACTGAGGGACCGAAAGTTCGTCGAGGTCAACCCCGACAACTTCGATCAGGTGCTGGAGGGTATGAAACCCCACCTCGCCTTCTCCGTCGAAAACAAACTGAGCGAAGATTCCGACGCCGGACAGCTCAAAGTAGATTTGAAGTTCGCCAGCCTGGATGACTTCAACCCGGAAAACGTTGCCAAACAGGTAAAGCCGCTCAAAGAGTTGCTCGATCTGCGGACGCGCCTTTCTGACCTCCGGGGCACCCTCCAGACCAACGAAAAGCTGGAAGAAGCCCTCATGGACGCCATCAAAGATTCCGGCAAAATGGATAAACTCAAGCAGGAACTCGGCACCGGAGGCGAAGAGCAATGAGCGACGCACAGAAAGCGCAAGCTTCAGCCCAGGAACAAACACTTGAACTCGGCCTGCTCGACCAAATCGTCGAACAAGGCAAAGTGGGCACCGACACCGCCAGCAAAGAACGCGGCAAGTCGCTCATTAAAGAGTTCGTCCAGCAGGTCCTCCAGGGCCAGATGACCGTTTCGCGCGACACCGAGGCGATGATCAACGCCCGCATCGCGCAGATCGACCATCTCATCTCCATCCAGCTCAACGAAGTCATGCATCACCCGTCGTTCCAGAAGCTCGAAGGCTCCTGGCGCGGGTTGAAGTATATGATGGACCAGAGCGAAACCAACGACATGTTGAAGATCAAGGTCCTCAACGTTTCGAAGAAAGACCTCCTCCGCGACCTCCAGCGCGCCCCTGAGTTCGATCAGAGCGCGATGTTCAAAAAGGTGTACGAAGAAGAGTTTGGCGTCTTCGGCGGCGCGCCCTTTGCGGCTCTCGTCGGCGACTACGAATTCGGCAAGCACCCGGAAGACATCGAACTTCTGGAACGCGTCAGCAATGTCGCGGCGGCCGCACACGCGCCGTTTTTGACCGCTGCCTCGAACGATCTCTTTAACCTCGAAAGCTACACCAGCCTCGATCAGCCCCGTGACCTCGGTAAGATCTTCGATACCACCGAGTACGCTAAGTGGAAGAGCTTCCGGGCGACCGAAGATTCGCGCTACGTCGGCATGTGCCTGCCCCGGATTCTGGGCCGCTTGCCGTATGGCCCGGATACCAAGCCGGTCGAAGCCTTCAACTATCAGGAAGGCGTCGATGGGACAGAGCACAACAAGTACCTCTGGTCCAATGCCGCTTATGCCCTCGGAGCCCGTCTCACCAACAGCTTCGCGAAGCACCACTGGTGTGCCGCCATCCGCGGCGTGGAAGGTGGCGGACTTGTCGACGGTCTCGCCGTTCACAACTTCCGTACCGACGACGGCGACGTGGCCATGAAGTGCCCCACCGAAGTGCCCATCACCGATCGCCGGGAAAAGGAATTGGCCGACCTTGGCTTCATTCCCCTGGTTCACTGCAAAGGCACGGACTACGCGGCGTTCTTCAGCGTCCAGTCGGCCCAAAAGCCCAAACTGTACGATAAAGACGCCGCCAATGCCAACGCCCGCCTCTCCGCCCAGTTGCCGTACATTCTCGCCGTCAGCCGCTTTGCGCATTACCTCAAAGCCATGATGCGCGACAAGATCGGTAGCTTCATGTCCCGTTCGTCCTGCGAATCGTTCCTTAACCAGTGGATCTCGCAGTATGTGCTTCTCGACGACGATGCGTCGCCGGACATGAAAGCCAAATACCCCCTCCGCGAAGCTCGCATTGATGTCAGCGAGATTCCTGGTAAGCCCGGTGCCTATCGTGCCGTGTCCTTCCTTAAGCCGCACTTCCAGTTGGACGAACTCAGCGTTTCGCTCCGGTTGGTGGCAGACCTGCCGCCTCCGTCGAAGGGCTAAATTTGTTCGCGGGGGTTGATGGGAAATCTCGTCAACCCCCGCGTTACTTAGTGAACCGGCTTTTACAGGCTGACTTAGTGAAGAGCTTACGGTGACTAACCCGAGAGACTTCATTCACCCACAACATAAGTTTCTAACGTATATCAGGAGATTACTCAAATGCCAATGGACATGTTTCTTACTCTGGACGGAATCCCCGGCGAGTCGACCGACGACAAGCACGCGAAATGGATCGAAGTCCTCAGCTTCAGTCACTCGATGAGCCAGATCATCGGCGGAAGCCGCTCTTCGCAAGGCGGCGCCACTGGCGGTCGCGTTGACATCGAAAACTTCTGCTTCCAGAAGAGCACCGATGCGACCACCCCGAAGCTCCACCTCTTCTGCTGCAACGGCACCCACATCAAGAAAGGCGAGTTCCACGTTTGCAAGGCCACCGGCGACAAGACGGTCTTCTACACGATCGTCTTCAATGACAGTCTGATCGCGTCCGTTAGTGCCACTGGCGCGCGCACTGGTGACGGCGTCCCTGCCGAGACCGTAACCCTCAACGCCGGCGAGTACGAATGGACCTACACCCAAACCGACCAGAAAACGGGTAAGGCTGGTGGTAAAATCGCCTCCAAGTGGAGCCTCGTCACCAATAAGGGCGCCTAACTCGGCCCCCTGCCCTTCCGCGGCATAACCTTTCAAAAAATGACAGCCAAGGATCTTTATCAGGCAGGAAAGCTGAAAGAAGCGATTCAGGCGCTGAACGTCGAAGTACGGGATAACCCGTCCGACGTTCGGCGCCGAACGTTTCTATTTGAACTGCTGACTTTTGCGGGCGAATATGATCGCGCGCAGAAACAGCTCCAAGTACTCGCGAGCGAAAGCGGCGAAGCGCAGTTGGGGACCGTACTCTACCTCTCTGCCCTCCACGCCGAAAAAACTCGTAAAGAAACGTTCGCCAAGGGTGACTATCCCACGCATGCCGGCGACGGCACCGCTCCGCCAGTCACCGGCGAACTCAACAAAAAGCCCTTCGCCTCTGTCGTCGACGCCGACCCGCGCATCGGGCCGCGCCTGGAATGCTACGCCGCGGGTGCCTACATCTGGATTCCGTTCAAGCACATCGAAGAGATTGAGGCCATGCCGCCCAAGCGCGTCCGCGACCTCATTTGGATTCCCGCCATCGTCCGCACCGGTCCGTCGTTCAAAGCGATGGAACTCGGTGAGGTTCTGTTGCCGGTGCTCACGTGGGATGCCAGTTTGAACGAAGATGATGACGTCAAACTCGGACGCATCAGCGAATGGTACGAGACCGAAAAGGGAGAAGTCTGCCCGGTAGGCCAGAAAATGCTTCTCGTCGATGGGGAGGAGTTGCCGATTCTCGAGTTGCGCAAGCTCGTTTTCAACCATCCTGCTGAAGAACTGACCCCGGAAGCCGCCGACGAATAAACGATGCCTCTCCGCGAAGACCTGCTGAATCCGATCCCCGGAGACAATCCGAGCGGAGAGTATCTTTACTATTCCCCTGTCTACGACAAAATAAAGGAAGCCCGTCGCGAAGACGACGAAGGCCCCGTTGGCGATTGGCAACGCGAACGCAAGATGGCGGATTGGATAACCGTCATCAAGCTGGCGGGCGAATCGCTCGCCACCAAATCCAAGGACCTTCAACTCGCCGTCTGGCTCACCGAAGCCCACCTTCGTAAAGAAGGCTTCGGCGAGTTCCAGAAGTGTCTCGATCTCCTCAAAGGAATCGTCGAGACGTTTTGGGATACGCTCTATCCGGAACTCGAAGACGGCGACGCGGAATTCCGCGCCACCCCGCTCCAATGGCTCGGCAACTTCGACCTGCAGGTCCAATGGATCCCGCTCGTCAAAACCTCAGCCGGATATGGCGACATCAAATATCAGGAGTCTCGCAAGGTCGGCTACAAATCCGACGCGGAAAACGATAGCTCCAAACTCGAAACCTATCTCGAGAAAATAAAAGAAGGAAAGATCAGCGCGGACGACTTCGACAAGGAGTTTAACGCCACCCCCAAGCTCTGGTACGTCAACACCCTGGCCACCCTGGACCTTTGTCTGGAATCGCTCGAAGCCCTCCAGGTCACCTGCGAAGACCGCTTCAGCGACATGGCCCCCGGCTGGACCAAACTCCGCGGGTCACTCGAAAAAGTTCGTCAAACCGTCAATATTCTCCTCATTCGGAAACGCGAAAAGGAACCCGACGAACCCGTCGAGGGTGCCGAAGTCGAAGAGACCGTCGAAGAAACTCCGCAGGAAGAGACCTCCTACGACTCCGCCCCCGTCGCCAAGGCAGTCCGCAAAGGCGGCCCCCTCGCCGCTGAGCCCGTCGACCGCGACGACGCCATCCAACGCGTCATCTCCGCCGCCAAGTTTCTCCGCAAGGAAGACGCCTACACCCCCGCCCCCTACCTCATGCTCATGGGCCTTCGCCACGGCGAACTTCGCGCCGGCGGCGAAACCCTCGACGCGCGCCTCCTCGAACCCCCGCCCACCGAGATCCGCCAGCAGCTCAAGCAGCACTCCCTGGACTTCAACTGGCAAGGCGTTCTCGATACCGCCGAAGAAGCCATCGCCCTCCCCTGCGGCCGCGGATGGTTCGACGTCCATCGCTACGCCGTCCAAGCCTGCGCCCAACTCGGCTACTACTACGCCGGCCTTCAATCCGGCATCCGTGCCGGTCTCCGCGGCCTCCTCACCGACTACCCCGCCCTCCTCGAAATGACGATGATGGACGATACCCCCACCGCCAACGCGGAAACGCTCACCTGGATCAAAGCCGAAGTCCTCACCGCCGGCTCCTCCGCCCCCGCTGCCGAAACGTCTTACGCCCCGCCACCCACGGAAGAAGCCCACGCCTCCGCCGATGGCGAACCCCTCCCCCCCGACACCTGGGAACTCGCCACCCAAGCCGCTCGCGGCGGACGCGCTCGCGAAGCCATCGACATGCTCGCCCGCGAAGCCGCCATCGAACGCAGCGGTCGCTCCCGCTTCCTCCGTAAGACTCAACTCGCTTCCATCTGTATGGAGACCGGCAACGAAGCCATCGCCCAGTCCATCCTCGAACAGCTCGCCGCCGAGATCGAAGCCCGCCACCTCGATGAATGGGAGCCCGCCGAATCCATCGCCCACCCGCTCCTCCTGCTCTACCGCTGCCAACTTCGAACCGACCGCGAAAGTCCCGCCACCAAGGCCCTCTTCGCCAAACTTTGTCGCCTCGATCCCGGCCAGGCCCTTGGCGTTAGTCGACAATAGGTTATGGCAAAAGGTGACTTCGATCAGATCGTAACCCTCTCCGTCCTCGACCGGCTGATTGACCGCGAGCCGAAGAACCCCACCGTCGAAGCTCGCATGACCCGCGCCCAGTCCGTCCGCCTCATGAAGGCCGCCGTCAAACGGGATCTCGAATGGCTCCTAAACACCCGACGGATCAAGGAAGAATCCGTCGACGCCGCCTCCGAACTCACCCATTCCCTGTTCAACTACGGCCTCCCCGACCTCACCAACTTCGGCCTCAACTCGACGCGCGACCAGAACCGGCTCACCTGGATGCTCGAAGCCACCGTCTCCTCCTATGAGCCCCGCCTCATGAATCCCAAAGTCTTCATGGAACCCGTCGAACCAGGCTCCAAAAAATTGAAATTTCGCATCGACGGCCTTTTGAACATGGACCCCGCCCCCGAACGCGTCACCTTTGACACGACCCTCGATCTCACCAGTCAGTCCTACGTCGTGAAAGGAGAAGGCGGTGCGTGACGAACTTCTCAATTACTACGAACGCGAACTAACCTTCTTGCGCCAAATGGGTGCCGAGTTCGCCGACAAGTACCCCAAAATCGCCCGCCGCCTCCTCCTCGAACCCACTCAGTGCGAAGACCCCCACGTCGAACGCATGATCGAAGCGTTCGCCTTCCTCGCCGCCCGCGTTCATCTCAAAATCGACGACGAATTCCCTGAGATCACGGAGGCCCTCCTCGGCGTCATCTATCCCCACTTCGTCCGCCCCATCCCCTCCATGTCGGTCGCGGAACTCTCCTCCGACCCCGAAAACGCCGCCCTCATCACCGGCTTTCCCGTGCCTCGCGGCGCCGTGCTCAACTCCCGGCCCATTGACGGTCTCCCGCTCCGCTTCCGCACCTGCTTCGATGTCACCCTCTGGCCCATCATCATCACGGGCACCCAGTGGAAGACCCCCGACCGTCTCTCCCCCGCCCCCAAATCCAGCGGGGCCACCGCCGCCCTCCGCACCGAAATCCGCTACGCCCCGGGCGTCCAATCCGACAAACTCAATCTCCGCTCCCTCCGCCTCTTCCTCAACGGCGAAGCCGCTCTCATCCATTCCTTCTACGAGCTCCTCTGCAACAACACCATGCAGATCCTGCTCCGCGACCTCACCCCCGGCTCGCGCAAAGCCCCCATCACCCTCCCCGCCACCTGTCTGCAAGCCGTCGGTTTCCACGAAAACGAAGCACTCATCCCTTACCCCCGCCGCTCCTTCGAAGGCTACCGCCTCATTCAAGAGTTCTTCCACTTCCCCGAAAAGTTCTTCTTCATGGAGCTCTCCGGCCTCGAAGAGCTCATCGGCTCCGGCTTCAAAACCGGCTTTGAAATCGTCGTCCTCATCAGCCGCTTCGAACGGCCAGACCGCATGCAGCAGCTCGAAGTCGGCATCGGCCCCAACTCCCTCAAACTCAACTGCACGCCGATCATTAATCTTTTTAAACAAACCGCCGAGCCCATCCTTCTCTCTCATAACAAGGCCGAGTACGGCATCGTCCCCGACGTCCGCCGTCCCCTCGCCATGGAGATCTTCTCCGTCGAAGAGGTCCTCAGCTCCAACCCCTCCAGCGGCGATATTACCTATTTCGAGCCCTTCTACTCCTACCGCCACGGCGCCATCCGCGAAAACAAGCAGACCTTCTGGCAGTCCATGCGCCGCCAAAGCACCCGCCGCAACGACGATGGCACCGAAGTCTCGCTCTCTCTCGTTGATCTCTCGGGTCGCCCCATGCGTCCCGATTTCGACGCCATCACCGTCCGCACCATCTGCTCCAATCGCGATCTGCCCTCCCGCATGCCCATCGGCAACGACGCCGGCGATCTCGAACCGCAAGGCCTCGCCCCCATTCGCAAGGTCACCATCCTGCGGAAAATGACCGCCCCCGTTCGCCCCCCCGTCGGCAAAGGTGCCCTCTGGCGCTTAATCTCCCACCTCTCGCTCAACTATCTCTCCCTCGTCGAAGACGGCAAGGAAAGCTTCCAGGAGATCCTCCGCCTCTACGATTTCGAGAACTCACCCGCGCTGCAGAAGCAGATCGTCGGCATCTCCTCCATCTCCAGCCAGCGCCACTTCGCCCGGCTCGTCTCCGAAAACGGAATCTCCTTTGCCCGCGGCCTGAAAATCGACATCGAACTCGATGAAGAGCAGTTCGTCGGTGCCGGGGCCTACCTCTTCGCCAGCATGATGGACCGCTTCCTCGCCCTCTATGTCACGATGAATAGCTTCAGCCAGTTGACCGTGCGAACCAAGCAACGGAAGGAGGTACTAGGCGCATGGCCCCCGAGAACCGGTCAGCAGATTCTGCTCTAGATCCCCCGCCCATCGAAGCCCCTCCCGCCTACCGTCCGGGCATGGCTCTGCTCCAACAGCGCCTCGCCGAACGCGGCTACGAGTTCGAGTTTTTCCAAGCCGTGCGCCTGCTCGAACGCCTCTCCCCCCAACGCTCCCCCGTCGGGCGCTTCAACGTGCCCGGCTCGGAAGTCGCCCGCTTCGAAGTCAACCAGGAAATGGGGTTCCCCGCCAGCCCCATGGAAGGCATCGAGTTCGTCGAAGGCCAGCCGACCCGCATCAAAATCAACTTCATGGGCCTAACCGGGCCCCAGGGCGTCCTCCCCCTCTACTACACCGAACTCATCCGCGAACGCCTCCGCAGTCGAGACCTCTCCGCCTCCGCCTTTCTCGACATTTTCAACCACCGCATCGTCTCGCTGTTCTATCAAGCCTGGGAGAAATACCGCTTCCCCATCGCCTATGAACGCGGCGACCGCGACCGCTTCTCCCACCATCTCCTCGACCTTATCGGCCTCGGCACCGCCGCCCTCGAAAACCGACAACCCCTCCCCGACGATTCCCTCATCTACTACACCGGCCTCCTCAGCCAAAGCGCCCGTTCCGCCTCGGCCATGCGCAATCTCATCGCCGACTACTTCGATGTTCCCTGTGAAATCGAACAGTTTATCGGTGCCTGGTACCCCCTCATTGAAGAGACCCAATGCTGCCTCGACGCCCAAGACGTCACAATTTCTGAACAACTAGGCTTCGGTGCCGTCGTCGGCGACGAAGTCTACGATCAGCAGTCCGCCGTCCGCATCATCCTGGGCCCCTTGTCGTTGCGCCAATATTGTGATTTCCTACCAGACGGTGTCGCCCACGCACCGCTCAAGGCGCTCGGTCGCCTCTTCGGTGGGCCAACAATCGATTTTGAAGTAAAACTAATTCTCGCCAAAGATCAGGTGCCCGAATGCCACGTCGGCGTTCGTCCCCCTCCCGTCCGCGAGGAAGAAGAATTTACCCTGGAGCAAATCCAACTCGGATGGACCTCCTGGGTCAAAACAGTGCCGCGCCACATCGATGCGGCCGATGCCATACTCCGTTTCTAGGTGAGCAAATGAGCGTTAATCTAAAAAGCCTAATCGGCAAACTGAACCAGACCACCCGCGCCGCGCTCGAAGGCGCCGCCGGATTGGCCCTCTCCCGGACCCACTACGATATCGAGATCGAACACTTCCTCCGGAAGCTTCTCGATGCCACCGATAGTGATGCCGCCCACATCCTCCGGCACTTCGGTGTCGATTCCTCGCGCCTCACGCAGGAACTCGACCGGAGCCTCGACAAGATCAAAACCGGCAACGCCCGCACCCCGGCCATCTCGCCGTCCCTCCTCAAGATGTTCACCGAAGCGTGGACCATCGGCTCCATCGAATTCGGCGACGGTCAAATCCGCACCGGGCTCTGCCTGCTGGCCTTGCTCAGCAATGAGGAACTCGCCCGCATGGTGCGAGACATTTCGAAGGAGCTTCAAAAGGTCAACGCCGACGGACTCAAGAAGGAGTTCTCGGCCATCTCCGACGCCTCCAATGAATCCGTCGCCCCCCTTGCTGCCGCTGGCCCTTCCGGCTCCGGTGGCGGTGGCACTGCCAAGGCTGGTTCCGGCAAGCAGCCCAACCTCGACGCCTACACCGAAAACCTCACTGAAAAAGCGCGTAAAGGCAAAATCGATCCCGTCCTCGGCCGCGACGCGGAGATCCGTCAACTCATCGACATCCTCCTCCGCCGCCGTCAAAACAACCCCATCCTCACCGGCGAACCCGGCGTCGGTAAAACCGCCGTCGTCGAAGGCTTCGCACTCCGCCTCGCCGAGGGCGATGTCCCCGGCTCGCTGAAAAATGTCGAACTCCACTCGCTCGATCTCGCCCTCCTCCAAGCTGGGGCCGGCATCAAAGGCGAGTTCGAAAACCGCCTCAAAGGCCTCATCGAAGAGGTGAAATCCAGCCCCAAACCCATCATCCTTTTCATCGACGAAGCCCACACCATGATCGGTGCTGGTGGCTCAGCCGGCCAGGGCGATGCCGCCAACCTCCTGAAGCCCGCTCTCGCCCGCGGTGAAATGCGCACCGTCGCCGCCACCACCTGGGGCGAATACAAAAAGTACTTCGAAAAGGATCCCGCCCTCGCCCGCCGCTTCCAGGTCGTCAAGGTCGAAGAACCCACCGAAGCCGTCTGCATGGTTATGATGCGCGGCATCGTCGGCATGCTCGAAAAGCATCACCAAGTCCGCATTCTTGATGAAGGCCTAGAAGCCGCCGTCCGCCTCTCCCATCGCTACGTCGCCGGCCGCCAACTTCCGGACAAAGCCGTCAGCGTCCTCGATACCGCCTGCGCCAAACTCGCCCTCGGCCAAAACTCGACGCCCGCCGCGATCGAAGACCTCAGCCGTCGCCTCGACGATCTCGAAGTCCAACATCGCGTCCTGACTCGCGAACAAGCCGTCGGCACCGACCACGCCAAACGCCTCGCTGCCATCACCGAAGAACTCGCCACCTCCAAGGTCGATCTCGCCACCATCAAAGCCCGTTTTGAAAAGGAGACCGCCGTCGTCCTCAAAATGCGCGAACTCCGCGGTCTGATCGAAGATAAAGCCGCCGAAGCCAACGCAGCCGAAGAACTCGGACCAATGCGCGAAGAACTCGCCAAATTGGACGAAGAGCTGAAAGGGCTCCAAGGCGAAAACCCGCTCATGGGCGTCTGCCTCGATGGCCAAGCCGTCAGCGAAATCATCTCTTCCTGGACCGGCATCCCGGTCGGCAAAATGCTTAAGGACGAAATCGAAAACACCCTCAACCTCACCGCGCAACTTACCCAACGCGTCATCGGTCAGGACCACGCTCTCGATACCATCGCCCAGCGCATCAAGGTCACTAAGGCCAAGATGGAAGACCCCAACAAACCCATCGGCGTGTTCATGCTCGTCGGCCCCTCCGGCGTCGGCAAAACGGAAACCGCCCTCACCCTGGCGGACCTCCTCTACGGCGGGGAACGCAACATGATCACCATCAACATGAGCGAGTTCCAGGAAGCCCATACCGTCTCCACCCTCAAAGGCTCGCCCCCCGGATACGTCGGCTACGGCGAAGGCGGCGTGCTCACCGAAGCCGTCCGTCGTCGGCCCTACTCCGTCGTCCTGCTTGACGAAGTCGAAAAGGCCCACCCTGACGTCCTCGAACTCTTCTTCCAAGTCTTCGATCGCGGCCAAATGGAAGACGGCGAGGGTCGTGAAATCGATTTCAAGAACACGATCATCATCTTGACCACCAACGCCGCCACCGACCAGATCATGAAGCTCACGGCTGATCTCGAAACCGCGCCCACCCCGGCCGGAATCGTCAAAATCATTAAGCCGGAACTCGACAAGGTCTTCAAGCCGGCCTTCCTCGGCCGTATGGTGATCATCCCTTATTACCCCGTCCGCGACGCGGCGCTCAAGCAGATCATCCGCCTCAAGCTCGGCAAAGTTCAGCGGCGGCTTAAAGAGAACCACGCCATGGTTCTCTCCTACGACGAGGCCGTGCTCGACGCCATCGCCGCCCGCTGTACCGAAGTCGAAAGCGGCGCCCGCAACGTCGACAACATCCTCACCAACTCGCTCCTCCCCGACATCTCCAACCAGATTCTGGCCATGATGGCGACCGGCGAGCAGAAGGAAAAAATCACCGTCACGATGGGCGAAGACGGCGCTTTCCTTTACTCCTAACCCCCCCACCCCCAGCCATCACGCCAGGATCGCAACCCGCTCCTGGCGTGATGGCTTTTGAACCCGGTTCGCGCAATATCTAGAGAGAACGGAAACTCAGTATGCCTCCCAAAATCACGCAGAAAGATCGGCGTCTTGTCCTCACCACCCCCCTTGGCGAAGATGTCCTGTTGATTCGCTCCATCCGCGGCCGCGAAGCCATCTCCACCCTCTTCTCGTTCGAAATCGAAGCGTTCACGGGCAATGACAACGTCGTTGATTTCTCCAAGCTCATCGGCCAGCCGATGATTGTTTCCCATACTCTCGACAACTCCGGCTTTCGCTACTTCCACGGCATCGTCAACCGCGCCGCCCGCGGCGCTCGCGGCTTCGACTACACCGCCTATCGCTTCGAAATCGTCCCTGTACTCTGGCTCCTCACCCGCATTCATCAGAGCCGTATCTTTCAACAGATGACCGTTCCGGACATCTTGAAAAAGGTCCTCACGGGCATCGATACCGCCTACGAAATCCAAGGAACCTTCGAAAAACGCGACTACTGCGTCCAATACCGCGAAACCGATTTCGCCTTCATCTCCCGCCTCATGGAAGAAGAAGGCATCTTCTACTATTTCAAGTTCTCCAAAGACGGCCACAAGCTCGTTCTCGCCAACGCCTCCGCCTCCCATCCTGATACCCCCCATCTCAAAGAAATCGCCTACCAGGAAATCGACGGCGGCAGCGAAGACGCCGAAAAAATCCAGTACTGGGAGAAGGTCCAAACCCTTCGCAGCGGCAAGGTCACCCTCTGGGACCACTGCTTCGAGATGCCTCACAAAAACCTCGAAGCCCAGGATACGATTCTTCCCACCGTAACCATCGGCACCGCGTCCCACAAACTCTCCGTCGCCAACGAAAAACTCGAAATCTACGATTACCCCGGTGCCTATGCCCAACGTTACGACGGCATTGACGCTGGCGGCGGGGATCAGGCCAGCCAACTCCAAAAGATCTACGAGGATAACAAGCGAACCGTCGGCATCCGCATGCAGCAGGAAGCCATCTCCGGCCTCGCCATCGAAGCCAGGACCGATTTCGGCGGCATGGTCGCTGGACATAAGTTCGATCTCATCCGCCACTTCAGCGACGACGGCACCTACGTCGTCACTGAAGCCGACTTCGCCTTCCTCCAGGGCGGCGGGTACAACAGCAGTGAGGGCGACGACGGAGATCAGCACTTCGAAGTCTCCATCCGCTGCATCCCCATGGAACTGCCCTTCCGACCGATGCAGCTTACCCCCAAGCCGGTCATCCATGGCACCCAAACCGCCGTCGTCACCGGCCCCGCCGGCGAAGAAATCTTCACCGATAAATACGGCCGCGTCAAAGTTCAATTCCATTGGGACCGCGAAGGCAAAGGCGACGGCAGCAGCTCCTGCTGGGTCCGCGTCGCCACCCTTTGGGCCGGCAAACAGTTCGGAACCATTTTCATCCCCCGCATTGGCATGGAAGTCGTCGTCGCCTTTGAAGAAGGAGACCCCGACCGCCCCATCATCGTCGGCTGCGTCTATAACGCCGACTGCATGCCCCCCCACGTCCTACCGGACAACAAAACCATGTCGGGCTTTAAAACCCGCAGCTCCCCCAATGCCGGTGCCGACAACCTCAACGAAATTCGGTTCGAGGATCTCAAGGGCGACGAGTGCGTCTTCATCCACGGCGAAAAGGACGTCGATTTCCGGGTAAAAAACGACTACCGAGCCTATGTCGGACACGACTTCGGCGAGAAAGTCGTCGGCGACGTCAAACTCGCCTACGATACCAACTTCGATACCAAAATCGGCGTTAACCAGTCGGTCGAAATCGGCACCGACTACAGCCTCAAGCTGGGTGGGAAGTCAGCCACGTCGGTCGGCGGCGGCCACACCCTGAAAGTCGCTAGTGACTCCCTCCACCAGTCCGGTGCCAACATGCACCATAAAGCTGGCGGCACCATCAAAATTGATGCGACCGGG
>JANODS010000666.1:0-3597 GCA_031412835.1 Acidobacteriota bacterium
AAGGCGGCGAATTGGGCGAGGCGCTTGGCCACGCGATCAACTTTATCTTGCGCGCGGTCAAGACCCTCAAGAGCAGTCGATAGTACATTCATAGGGGCTTAAGACACACTTCGACCGCTATGAACAAACCTTGAGGAAAAATCTGAGGGGGTCGGCTAAAACCAGTCGCGGAGTTCGCCGAAGCCCTTTAAGTGGAGGAGTTTGGTTGCTTCATTGGGCTGGACCTCTTCTTGTTCGAGAATCCACGTTCGCGGATGGGGGATGTAGACGGCGTTGAAGCCGGCTCGCAGGGCGGGGTTGACGTCGCTGCGGGGCGAGTTTCCAATCATCCAGGTATGGGGGAAGTGAAAGCCGCGCTGCTCGGCGAGGCTTAAGTAGACGCCGACCTCTTTCTCTTTTACGATGCCGACATGGCTGAAGAAGCGAGTAAGGCCCGAGCGGTCGACCTTGGCTTGTTGTTCGTCGGGATGACCCTTCGTGAATAACGTCAGCTCATGACGCTCAGCTAGATGCACGAGGGTCTCTTCGACCTCGGGGAGCAGAATGATAGGGTGTTCGAGAATCTTCTCCGCAACGGCGGCGACGCGTTCAAGGTCTGGGTCGGAGATCGGCCGCTGGGCGAGTTGGTGGTAGGTCTCGATCAGATTGCGGCCGAAGCGTTTGGAGCCGTAACCGTGGATTTTGGCGTTGACGGCTTCGATCGCGTCGAGGACATCGCGGACCTGGGGGCGGGTGAGGTGTTGGTGGTCAAGGAAGTCGGCGAACTCTTCGAAGGCCTGCTCGAAGAAGATGTTGTTCTCCCAGAGGGTGTCGTCGGCGTCGATGATGAGGTGTTGGCGGGTCATGCGCCGGGGAGGAGTTTGCCGTGGCCATTGCGGGGGATGATGGTGCGGAAGTGTTCGATGCGGCGTTCGCGGGCGGCGGAGAGGGGGAAGTGGTCGGCGAGGCGGCGGATGCGTTCGGCTTCGTTGCGGGACATGAGGAGCATCTGGCGGACGTTGAGGTCGGAGACGGCCTGGGCAAGTTGGAAGCTAAGCTGCTGGTCGTTTAACCGGGGCTCGGGGAGGTTTTGGCCGGTTTCGAGGGCGCGGATGGAGTAGTAGCCGCGGATCGCCTTCTGGACGATCGGCTCGTCGGGGTTCTCGGTGGATTCGTCGTCGAAGAACTGGACGCGGCCACGGAGATAGGAGCGGCCTTCGTCAAGATCTTCGATCTCGAAGCGGCGGAAGCCGATGGTTTTCAGGTCCATCCGGCCATCGTCGTAGGTCTTGGCGACCTCGTCGATACGGGCGGTGCAGCCGACCGAGGCGATGCCTTTTTCGAGCGCCAGGACGACGCCGAACTCGCGCGTGGTTTCGAGCAGATCGGTCACCATGTCTTTGTAGCGGTCTTCAAAGATATGGAGCGGCAGATCGGTGCGCGGAAAGAGAACGACGCTGAGAGGGAACAGAGGGAGTAACGGCGCCGCCATGTTACTATTATGGCTTCGCTTTGGCCGGAAAACACAAGTAATGCGCATGGAACGTCAGGTGGCCCTCATAACGGGCGCATCGAGCGGTATTGGCCGGGCTTTGGCCGCCGAACTCGCCGCACGCGGTGTCCGACTGGCGTTGACGGCGCGGTCGATCGCGGCCGACCCGGCGCACTTCATTTGCGCGGGGGATTTAACGGACGCGGCGTTTCGGGAGGAGTTGGTGGCGCGGACGATGGGCCAATTCGGTCGGATCGACATCCTCGTGAACAACGCCGGGGTGGGGTTGTATCAACCGTCCTGGCAGGCGGATATGGCGGCGACGCGGCACATGTTTGAGCTGAACGTGTTTGCGGCGCTGCATTTGGCGCAGTTGGTGGTGCCGGGGATGCGGGAGCGGCGGCAGGGGATGGTCGTGAACATCGGGTCGATTGCGAGCAAAGTGACGCTGCCGTGGTTTACGCTGTACTCGGCCACCAAGCATGCGCTGGCTTCGTTCTCGGATGGCTTGCGGATGGAGAACGCGGAGGAGGGCGTGAAGGTGATGCTGGTTTGCCCGGGCTACGTGAAGACGCGGTTTCAGGAGAACGTGCTGGTGGGTCGACCGCCGGACGAACTGGCAAGTGGCAAGCGTTTTGCGACCACGGCACCGGAGTTGGCTCGGGCGATTGCGGACGGGATGGTTCGGGAGCGGCGGACACTGGTTTACCCGGCTTCTGGTTGGGCGCTGGTGGCGGCTTGGCAGTATGTACCTCGGGTGGTGGAGGCGTTTTTTCGAAGGTTACAGAGGGACCATTCGTGATCGTATTAGTAGGATTTATGGGCAGTGGGAAGACGACGGTGGGTCGGGAGTTGGCGCGCCGTTTGGAGTTGCCGTTTGCGGACTTGGACGATTTGATTGAGGCGGCGGAGCGGCGGTCGATAGCCGATATTTTCGCCAATGATGGGGAGGCGGCGTTTCGAGACATTGAGCATCGGGAGTTGAGGCGAGCGCTTTTGGACGGGGTTTTGGCGGTGGGGGGTGGCGCTTATGCGCAGGAGCGGAATCGGGAGTTGCTGCGGGGCCGGGCGACGGTGGTGTGGCTGGACGTGCCTTTTGAACGGGCGCTGCGACGGGTGGCGGGGGCGGACCATCGACCGCTCGCGAAGGATTCGGAGAGGTTCGCGGCGCTGTATGCGGCGCGGCGATCGGCGTATGGGGAGGCGGATTTGACGGTACCGATTACGAGTGACGACCCGGCGACGGCGGTCGCGGCGATTCTGGAGGTTTTGTGACGAAGCGGGAGCAGGCGCGGCAGATCTTTCAGGCGGCGTTGAAGGCGGCGGATCCGAAGGCGGCGGTGTTGGCGCATCTTTCGGCGGATGAGCCGCTGCTGCGGGACAGGAAACGAATTTGGCTGTTGGGGGCGGGGAAGGCGAGCGCGCCGATGGCGCAGGCGGTGGAGAAGATTTGCGGGAAGCGGATCGCGGGGGGCTGCGTGGTGGTAAAAGACGGGCATGGGGCTCCGCTTCGTTACGCTGAACTGCGGGAGAGCGGGCATCCGGTGCCGGACGAGCGCGGGGTGGCGGCGGCGGAGCGAATTGCCGAGATTGCCGGGGCGGCGACGGCGGAGGATTTGGTGATCTGCTGCATCAGCGGGGGCGCTTCGGCGTTGATGCCGCTGCCGGCGCCGGGGATCAGTTTGGCGGAGAAGCAGGCGGTGACGCGGCAGTTGCTGGCTTGTGGGGCGAACATTCACGAGATGAACGCGGTGCGGAAGCACTTGTCGGCGATCAAAGGCGGGCATCTGGCGGAAATGGCGGCTCCGGCGGCGGTGTTGACGTTGATTTTGAGCGATGTGATTGGGGATGACTTGTCGACGATCGGGTCTGGGCCAACGGTGGCGGATCCATCGACGTTGGCGGATGTGGCGGAGATCTTCGCTCGGTACGGGATTACGCCGATGGCGGGGTTGCGGGAGACTCCGAAGCGATTGGCCAAGGTTACGAATCGGATTGTGGGGAGCAACGCACAGTCGGTTTTGGCGGCGGCGGCGAAGGCGAAGGAGTTGGGTTATCGGCCGTTGATTCTGTCGACGACAATAGAGGGGGAGACGCGGGACGTCGCGCGGATGCATGTGGCGATT
>JANODS010000667.1:0-1803 GCA_031412835.1 Acidobacteriota bacterium
GGCGATCACTTCGTTTAGGCAACTGTTCCGGGCGTTGTAATAATCCTGTTCGTTCCCCGTAAAACCCTGTTCTCGAAAGAGAAATTCGTGCAGAACCTGGAGCCGTTCCACGCCGTCGTACTCCATCCGCATCCGCTCGTCAATCTCGTTGGCGTAGGAATCGAGGATGTCGATAAACGGGCCCGGATCGAGATTCGGGAATTCGATCGTAGCCAATTCCAAGGCCGCCAATTCAAGCGGCGCGTCGGAATCCTCACGGGTCAGGATGTCAATCAGCGCATCCATAGGGTTCAGCGTTAGGATAACAAACGATGCGCGTGATTTTTCTCACTCTTTGGGTTACCGCGTTGTCGGCTCAAATTGTGGTGTGGAGCCGGGACCTACCGAACGAGAACCTGACAGGCGGTGCGGGCAACTTCACGTGGGGTCGACGCGTCCTGCAATGGAGCAAATTCGAGTACCGCGAAGTGGCCAACGCCGCCCACGGCTACGACGATGGCGGCTGCGTCTTCGGCCCGGCCGACCTGATCCTGGCCGAGCGGCCCGCCACCGGCACGCTCGGTCGGTTGGTTCACCTTCGCGCTCCCGACTACAAGCCCGTCACCATCGATACCGCCGTCGAGCTCCACGATTGCGTGCCGGCTACGCTGTTCGGCCGGTCCGGGTTTCTGATGGTCCACCGCTTCACGCAGGTTCGCTTCTACTGGCTCGAAGGCGGCGGCTGGCGGATGCGGGAGATCTATTCGATGTATACCGCCTCCCGCCAGGGCGGCCTCGCCGTCTTCGACGTCGACCACGACGGCCGACCGGATATCTTCTGCGGCAATTACTGGGTCCGCAGCCCGGAGAGCTTCGATCTGCCGTGGCACATCTTCGCCATCAATCTGCTGCACGCCGAGCCCGAAGATGCGAACTTCGTGCTTGCTCCGTGGCGGCACGAACTGCTCGCGCTCCAGCGCGAACACGGCCCCACTCCGCTCCGCCGATTCACTCCGCTGGCCGACGTGCGCCAGCTTTGGACCGAAGTGGCCATCGGCGAATACCGAAGGCCACAAACGATCTTTCCCATTGGCGATTCGCTCTGGATCGGCGACGCGAACGGCGTCACGGAGTGGCCGTCCGGCCGACGCTGGACCACCGGCTATCCCGTCGTCGCGATCCTACCCGGAGGCCTCGTCGTCGGCCCCAACCGCGTCACCCGCTGGCAGCTTCAGCCTTTGCGGAGATAGGCGTCGTCGCCCCGAATCCAATCCGCGCGCACCGGAGCAAACAGGTCGAACACCCAGGAATTCTCCAACGCAATCACCCGATGAACGACGTTCGACGGGATCTGCAACGCCTCCCCGGCTTCAATCGTAAGGTCCTCGTCGGCTGTGATGAATTGCAGTCGACCTTCCATCAAAATCGTCACCTGTTCATTCTCGTGATGGTGATCCGGCACGACGGCACCTTTCTCCATTTCGAGCCGCGCAATGGTGATCCGGTCCGTATGAATCGCCCGCCGCGCAAGCGCCGAACTGAGTTGTTCTAGAGGGATGCTGTTCCAACGATGGAGCTTCATAGGCTTGATCGTGTATTCTAACAGGAGTTGTAAATAGGCCGTTTGGAAGGGTTTCAATGAAAGGTGTTGTATTGGCTGGCGGCACGGGCAGTCGGCTGTTTCCGCTCACGAAGATTACGAATAAGCATCTGCTGCCGATCTACGACAAGCCGATGATCTACTACCCCATCGAAACGCTGGCGGAGGCCGGCATCCTGGAAGTGCTGGTCGTCACCGGGGGACGCAATGCCGGGGACTTTCTT
>JANODS010000668.1:0-2996 GCA_031412835.1 Acidobacteriota bacterium
GTGGGAGGTGGACGAGGCAGCGCTGCGAGCGCAAGTGCCGAACCTGATTCTGCAGCCAATTGTCGAGAACGCGCTGAAGCATGGAATTGGCCAGATAACCACCCAAGGGATCCTGCGGATCGCGTGTACGCGGCAGGAGAACCGGCTGATTATGAGTGTACGCGACAATGGGCCCGGGTTGAAGCAGCAAGCGGCCACATCAGATCGGGAAGGGGTGGGCCTGAGCAATACACGTAGCCGCCTGGAGCGCCACTACGGCGGCGACCATTTGATCGTGATGAAGCCGGCACCGGCCGCCGGATGTGAAGTGATTGTAACGATTCCGTTCCGGCCGATGCCGGAGAGACTAGACCTTTAGGAGACGACCAAGATGTCGAGTATTCGAACGGTTATTGTGGACGACGAACGGCTGGCTCGGCAGCGGATCCGGCGTATGCTGGCCGAGCAGAGCGATGTCGCCGTGATGGGGGAGTTTGCGCAGGCGGAATCGGCGGCGGAGTTTTTGGCCGAGAATGAAACTGACCTTTTGTTTTTGGACGTGCAGATGCCGGTGATGGACGGGTTCGCTTTGCTCGAAACGCTGTCTCCGGATCGGATGCCCGTGGTGATCTTTACGACGGCATACGACGAGCATGCCGTGCGCGCGTTCGAGGTGCATGCGTTCGACTATCTCTTGAAGCCGTTCGACGATCACCGATTTGGCAAGACGCTCGACCGGGCGCGGAAGTACTTGGCGGCGCAAAATGGAAACAGCGACCGGCTGATGACGTTGCTCGACGAACTACGCCAAGCGCGGCAGGAGCCGGTCCGGTTTGCGATCAAGTCACCGGGCCGAGTGTTTTTCGTCAGACTGGAAGAGATCGACTGGGTGGAGGCCGCCGACAACTACGCTTCGCTACATGTCGGCAGCGAAACGCATCTCGTGCGGGAGACGATGAACTCGCTTGAAGGCCGTTTGGATGCCAAGAAGTTTCTGCGCATTCATCGGTCGACGATTGTGAATGCGGATCGAATCAAGGAGCTACGGCCGTGGTTCCACGGGGAGTATGTGGTGCTGTTGAAGGACGGGACCGAGTTGACGCTCTCCCGCACCTATCGCGAGAAAATTTTGTCGGCACTGGGAACCTAACGGATGCCGAGCGCCCGAAGATTGGCGGCCCCGATCGACGGGATGTCTTCCGGCGCTGCCGCCAAATCCCGCCAGATGCACGCCGCGGCGGCGATTTCCTTGATGGCGGGACCGAAGGTTTCGATTACGCACCAGCCTTGGTAGTCGATGGCGTGGAGCGCTCCCACCACGCCGATCCAGTCGATGGGACCGGTGCAAGGCGTGCCCCGGTCGTTCTCGCAGGTGTGGACGTGGATGATCCGGGAGCCCAGCAATTGAATCGCCTCGGCCTGATTTTTCTCCTCGATGTTGGCGTGGAACGTATCGTAAAGCACCCCGATTGACGGGTGGCCCACGGCGTCAATCAACGCCGCCGCATCCGCCGCCGTGTTCAAGAAAAACGTCTCAAACCGGTTCAGCGGCTCCACCGCCAACCGAACGCCATATTCGGCGCAGATGGGCCCCAATTGCTGCAAGCCTTCGATCGCTCGTTGCCATTCGTCGGCCTTTCGCCGACGCCCCGGCAACAGCCCTACGGCCGAACAAAACGGCCCGGCTACCATCGTGATGCCCGCCTCCGCCGCGCCGCGAATCGCCGTGCGCAGGAACTCGAGCGATGCCTCTCGCACCGCGCCGTCCTCCGTGCCGATGCTCTGCTGCCCGGTCAAGGCCGTGCAGATCAGCCCGGTCATCTCTTGCGCGGCTAGTTCGCGCCGAACCGCCGCCGCCGGGAAGCCGGCAAAATCAAAAACCCCCATTTCAATGCCATCGAGGCCAAGCCCTTTCGACCGGGCGATTAACGGCAAATGGGCCTCCGTAAAGTTGGCCGTCCAGACGAAGGAGTTAACACCGATGGGCATGATTATGAGATGTCCTGGGCCGCGGGATTACCCGGGCCGAAGTGCTTCAAGATAACAAGCGGCTCGCCCGGACTCAAGTTCGTGATTCGAACTCCGTTTCCGGCAGCCTCCGCCGAGATATAGAACTCATCGTGCGTTCGTTCGCCGAATCGAATCAGCGCCGGGGTTTCGGCCACGTGATCGCCGAAGCGGCCATAGCCCTGCACCACCAAGGCACCGTAGGCAGCCGCGTCCACGGCGTCGTAACTCTCGCCTGGCGGCACGGTAAGTTCCTTGGCGGAGAACCAAGGGGAACCGTAGACGATCCATTTCTCGTGCATCCGAGCCTGGCGCGGCGCACGATAGAACCGGCGCTTGAACGCCGGGTCCGTATTCGCGTCCCAATCGATCCAGTCCAAAATGTAGTCGATATCGTGCCGGTGCTCGGGCGGCAAATCTTTCACGAGCATCTCCCACGGCAGGCTGTAACCGTTGCACTGCGCTTCAAACATAGCCCCGGTGTCCGAGGCCCGCTGCGGCTCATAGGTCACCATCGTCCCCGGTGCGTGCAGCACCCCGGGATCGATTTGCCAACCCGTGCCCGGCCGCAGCTTATACGCCTTTGACAGATACAAAATCCCGTTGTCGCCCTCGTCCCACCGGCTAAGACACCGTCGGATATCCTCCCGACTGACGCCGGGTTCGAGACCGAGAAAGCTATACGGAAACGCCCCGGGCGAAGTATTGTATTGCGGCGGGAAGTAGTACGCTTCTGGCTTCCCGCGCAGCCCCCGCGCAGCCACCTGAGCATCCGACGGATGCAGGTGCAGCGGCAGCGGACACCCGTTATCGAACAGCTTACCGAGCACCGGCCAGTCTCCGATCACATCGCGCAGCAGCGCCTTTTCGCCCTGAACGTCCGCGTAGGACAAACCTTCATCCGGAGGCGTCGCCGGGCCATTATTGGCACTCGTCGTCGACGCCAACCACCGCTCATCAATCCCGCCCCGGTGCCCCCCCAGAGCGTATAGGTCCGCGGGGTGCAGCCG
>JANODS010000669.1:0-2475 GCA_031412835.1 Acidobacteriota bacterium
CTCGATATGGCGCGGCGGAGCGGCCGGGCGGTGTTGGAGTTGGGCAAGCTGGGTTGGACGATGGCCGACATTTTGACCGACGCGGCGTTTGAAAATGCGATGGTGGCGCACGCGGCGTTTGGCGGGTCGACGAATCTGATTTTGCATATTCCGGCGGTGGCTCATCAGGCTAAGCTGCGGCGGCCCAACGTGGACGATTGGTCGCGCGTGAATAAGCAGGTGCCGAGGCTGGTGGACGCGTTGCCAAACGGGCCGCGGAACCACCCGACGGTGCAGGTTTTCCTGGCCGGTGGCGTGCCGGAGGTGATGCTGCATTTGCGGAAGATGGGGCTGCTGCAACTCAAGACCAAGACCGTCGCCGGCTGCACGCTCGACGAAGTTTTAGACTGGTGGGAGCAGAGCGAGCGCCGGGCGGAGCTGCACAAAGTGCTACGCGAGCGAGACGGGGTGGAAGCCAACAACGTGATCTTTTCGGCCGAAACGGCCCGGTCGCGCGGCATCGGGTCGACGGTCTGTTTCCCTACTGGAAATCTGTCCCCGGAAGGCAGCGTGATCAAGAGCACGTCGATTGATCCGTCTGTGGTGGATGCGGATAACGTCTACCACAAGCGCGGCCCGGCCCGCGTCTTTACGAGCGAACCGGCGGCGATTGCCGCGATCAAAGAAGGCAAGATTCAGAGCGGCGATGTGATGGTATTGATGTCTCGCGGGCCGAAGGGTTCCGGAATGGAGGAGACCTACCAGGTCACTAGCGCCTTGAAGTTTTTGCCGTTCGGCAAGCACGTCGCGCTGCTGACGGATGCGCGGTTCAGCGGCGTTTCCACCGGGGCCTGCATCGGGCATGTTTCGCCGGAAGCGCTGGCGGGCGGGCCGATTGGCCGCTTGCAGGACGGCGACTTGATCGAGATCATCATTGATCGAAATTCGCTCGAAGGCACCGTGAATCTACTCGGCGACGATGGGACACGCGAAGCGGGAACTTTGCTGCTCGCGGGACGGACGCCCCACCCGGGGATTCGGCCCGATCCGCTGCTGCCGGACGACACGCGGCTGTGGGGTTTGCTGCAGGAAGTGAGCGGCGGGCCGTGGGGCGGTTGCGTTTATGACGTCGACGCTATCGCGGAGACTTTAGAGGCTGGCCTGGTGGCGCTAGGCCGGAGAGCTCATTCTCCAACTTGAAAACGTTGATCATGTTTTGGAGTTGAGAGGCGACAAAGGGGCTGGTCTTTTGCATGTCGAGGACCAGCGCCTGAGCTTCGAGTTGGCGTTTTTCGAGCAGGTAGCTGACGATGAGATGGCGGGCGGCGGAGACGTGAGTGGGGTCGAGTTGAACGGTCTTTTCGAACGCCTTGATCTTATCTTTGGCGTTGCCGGCGCGGTCGTAGCTTAGGCCCAGTAGATACCAGGCTTCGGCAAATGCTGGCCTCCGCGCGACGGCCTGTTTCAGTTGCACGATAGCGGCAGCCGGGTTGCCGCGTTCGTAGAGCGGCAGGGCCGTTCGGACATGGCCTTCGGCGATGGGGTCGACGCCGGCGCGCCACGCCGCAAGGGTCTCGGGATTTCGGGTTTGTACTTGGACCGGCTTGGCGGAGAAGAGCATTTCGGTGCCTGTGGTCGGCAAGTGGAAACCGAGGAGGAGGCGACCGCGGGCGATGTCTTCGCCTCGTACGGCGTTGAACTGGAGTTCGGTGCCTTGGTGGGTTCGAGCTGTAATCCGATCCGCGCGGACGAAGCAGGGGCGAGCGGTTTCGACTACGCCGGGTTCGTTGGCGAGGCGACCGATTTCGGCGCAGATCTGTTTGCCCTCGGCGTTGAAACCGAGCACGGTGAGGGTTAAGACTTGAGCCGGGGCCGAGAGCGCCCAAAGAAACAGAAGAGCCCGCATAGAATTGATGGTAGAACAGTAGGACATTATCGGACATCACCAGTTGGCAGCGATCCTTCTGACGGTGTTGGCGGCGGATTGTTTCAGGCCGAAGTTCGACGGGGGCGACGTCTGTTCAGGATCGTTCAAGCTTCGGCTTCTTGCGATTTCCGGACGGTTCCGAACAACGGGTCCATATACTCGTCGCCAAGAGGACCACCCTTTTCCGAACCCCTGCGGAAACGGCGTACGTAGAACCAACTCCAGAGAGCGATTGTCTGAAGTTCCCGAATAGGTGTTTCTGCGGATCGCGACCTTGAAAATCCTGACGGGCACGCCGAACGCCAGGGCCGTGCCGTGGCGGGTACCGAGCGCCGGGGGGGGTGAAGCCATCAGTTGCCGCTCATGCCGAGGTGATGTTCAACACGCGAGGGAGAAGACCAGGGAAGCCCTTCGACTACAAGTTCGTGAAAATGATGGAGCGAATCGATGCCACCAACATGCGCAAAAACCCCAACGGTCGAACCAGAAACGGTCTCTAAACAGATTCGACCGCTTCTGTTCGATAATAGGGAATTACCATGGATTGGAGTTCGCTCGACCTCAAAAAG
>JANODS010000670.1:0-1984 GCA_031412835.1 Acidobacteriota bacterium
AGGGATTTTGCACGGATGTGTGGTTCGATAGAGCGGTCCGATTCATTGAGTCGACTCACCGGGGCGGCAAGCCGTTTTTCTGCTATGTGGCTCCGAATGCTCCGCATGGACCGATGTGGGCTCCAGAGCCTTACTCCGCTCCTTATGAAGGGGTGAAAGGGCTCAAGGATCCGGGCTTCTACGGGATGATTACCAACATCGACGATAACGTGGGCCGTCTGGTGAAGTTCCTTCGGGATCGCAATCTGGAAAAGGACACGTTGCTGGTTTTCATGACTGACAACGGCACGGCATCGGGGGCGGAGGTTTTCAGCGCCGGCATGCGAGCCAATAAGGGAAGCGCTTACGAAGGGGGGCACCGAGTGCCGTTTTTCGCTTGCTGGCCAGGAGGCGAGATCGGGGGCGGCCGGGATGTCAATACGTTGGCTGCGCATATTGATGTGCTGCCTACTTTGATGGAAGTTTGCGGGCTGCGGCGAAAGTCGACGCGACCGTTGCACGGGAAATCGCTTCGCCCGTTGCTGCGCGAGAAGAGCCCCAAGTGGCCGGATCGGACGATTGTCGTTGATTCGCAGCGGGTAGAGAGCATCGTGAAGTGGCGGCAAGCGGCGGTGATGACGGCGCAGTGGCGGCTGGTGAATCCGAGCCCCGATGGTCGCGTCGAGTCGCTGGAGCTTTACGATATCGTGAAGGACCCGGGCCAAAAGGTGAACATCGCGGCGAAGAATGCCTCGGTGGTGGAGCGGTTGTCACGGGAGTATGACGCATGGTGGAAGACGGCATCGGCACTGAACAATGCGTACGTGCGGATTGTGTTGGGGAATGACCGGGAGAATCCGTCTCGTCTGACTTGTCATGACTGGCATGGCGAAGGAGGGGCGGATGCGACTTGGAATCAGCGGGCGATTCGGCAAGGCCCGGCAGCCAATGGGTTTTGGGCCGTCGACGTGGAGACAGCCGGAACCTATCGCATCGAACTGCGGCGCTGGCCGCGCGAGGTGGATTTGCCGATCAACGCGACGTATCGGGACGCGAAGCCGAACCGGGAAAAGGTGCCGGGCAAGGCGATATCGGCGATACGGGCGAAGCTGAGCCTGGCAGGGGTGGAGCAGACAAGGCCGGTGGCCGGGGAGGACAAGGCGGCCACATTCACGGTGCAACTTCCGCGCGGCCCGGCGGAGTTGCGCACGTGGTTCTACGGACAAGATGGAACGGAACGCGGGGCGTATTTCGTTTATGTGGAGAAGATGAAGAAGTAGAGCGCGGGTGAGGGGTCGGATCGTAACGGAAGTGACACAGAATCTTGACAGAGGCGAAGCATTGGGTCGCTACAGTAGAAGCTATGAAAACTATTCCAGGAATGCTTTTGGTCGTGGGGGCGCTGCTGGCGCAGACCGACTCGGCGTCTGTGCGGGTGCTGGTGGAGGATTCGTCCTCGGCAGCGGTGGTGGGGGCGAAGGTCAGTTTGGTCAATCGAGGGACTGGCGCGCGGGCGCAAGGAGTTAGCTCCGGAGACGGCTATGCCGTCTTCAGCCCGATCCAACGCGGACGTTATGAGATCGAAGTGGGCCAAGCGGGCTTCAAGACCGCAAAGTTCAGCGATGTGCTGATCAACATTGACGAACGCCGGTTGCTGCGGGTGAAACTGGAAGTCTCGACGGTGAACGAGACCGTGGAAGTGACCGCCAACGTGGCTTCGATTCAGACCGAGCAGGGATCGCTGGGCCAAGTGATTACCGGACGGACGGCGGTGGAGTTACCGCTGGCGGGTCGGCGGTATACGGAACTGGCTTTGCTTTCGCCGGGCGTGGCCGCGAGCACGTTGAACCCGACGACGCGGGGACCGGGTTGGTTCGTCGCGAACGGGAACTACCATACGCAAAACAATTTTCTGCTGGACGGCGTGGACAACAACCAAGGCACACAGAATGCGCAGAGCTTGAGCGCGCAGGTGGTGCAGCCGAATCCGGACGCGATTGCCGAG
>JANODS010000671.1:0-2325 GCA_031412835.1 Acidobacteriota bacterium
CGCTTCGCCGATTTTGAAATGCACTTTGCCGGGCGCGCCGGACGTGGATACCCGCTTTCAGCAGGACATGTTCAACGCCAAGTACACGATTGCCGATCAGCCGGCCTTGGCGCGGCATGCTTTCGAGATTGCCAAGATTACGGGGGCGAAGATTATTCGGGTGTTTTCGTATTGGCGGACGGTGGCACCGGAGCAGTGTTTTGAAGCGGTGGTGGCGGCGTTGAAGGATTTGGCGGATCAGGCGGCCGAGCATGGTTTGATCATCGGGCTGGAGAACGAGCACGCTTGCAATATTGCGACGGCGGCGGAGTCGGCGAAGCTGTTGCATGCGTTGCCGCATCCGAATTTGAAGCTGGTCTGGGATCCGGCGAATGCGTTGGTTTCGGGGGAGAATCCTTATCCCGGGGGGTACGGGTTGTTGCCGAAAGACCGGATTGTTCATGTGCACGCAAAGGATTGCCACATGGACGGGCATCAGCCGCATTGGGGCCCGGTGGGGACGCGGGACGTGGATTGGAAGGGGCAGGTGGCGGGGCTGTGGAATGACGGCTATCGGGGTTGGTTGTCGCTGGAGACGCATTGGGCGGGACCGGCGGGCGATAAACTTCAGGGCAGTACGATTTGTGGGTGGAATCTGCGCGGTTTAGCTTCGATGTAAAGCCTTGTAAACTTAAGTCTAGATTTTCGATACCTCCGTCCTCGCATATGCGTCTATAGGTGATACTGTGATGCGCAAGTTTCGGCCGTTGATGATCGCGCTGCTCCTGGGCCTTACGGTCTGGAGCGCTCTCTACGCCCAGCGTCGGATGCGGCGCGGGATGGATTTTCCGTTTCAGGAATCGGATGATCAGCCGACGCCGAGCGATGCGGACGAGAAGACGGAGTTCGCGTTTGCGCGGATGAAATATCCGAATTGGCGGAGCAACGACATGAACTGGTCTCGGCGCGGGTCGTGGTCGATTGACTACCCGAAGGCGGACCGGCAGTTTGTGCAAGGGGTGCGGCGGCTGAGCCGGCTGCAGGTGCGGTCTGTCGAGCAGGTGGTGGATTTAGAGTCAGACGAGATTTTCAACTGGCCGTGGATATATGTGGTGGAAGCAGGGCATTGGGACCTGACGGATGCGCAGTGCAAGAAGCTACGGGAGTATTTTCTGCGCGGTGGATTCATGATGACGGATGACTTTCATGGATCGATGGAGTGGGACATCTTCATGCTGTCGATCAAGCGAATTTTTCCGGACCGGGAGATGGTGGATATCCCGAACAACGATCCGATTTTCCAGGTGGTCTATGATCTTGACAAGCGGTTTCAGGTGCCGGGGATCGTGAACTATCCGTTTGATCAGACCTATGAGGCGGACGGGGTGAAGGACACGTGGCGCGGGATTTACGACGACAAGGGCCGGTTGATGATTGGTGCGTGCCACAACATGGATTTAGGCGATGCGTGGGAGTGGGCGGACTCTCCCGAGTATCCGGAGCGGTACGCTTCGTTGGCTTATCGGATTGGAATTAATTACATCATCTATGCGATGTCCCACTAATGTTTGAACTCCTGTTCAAGTACCCACTTACGGTTTACCAAAAAGGCAGCTTGGTGCTGCAGACGGGTTGGAGTGTGTGGTGGTGGGTGGCGGCGAGTTTGCTGGCGGCGGCGGTGGTGGGTTGGCTGCTGTTTACGAAGTGGAACAACGGCAAGCGCGCCAAGGCGGTTGTGCTGTGGACGCTGCAATCGACGATGATCGCGATCGTGTTGCTGTTGCTGTGGCAGCCGGGGATGAGCATTGCGACGTTGAAGCCGCAGCAGAATATTGTGGCGGTGCTGCTGGATGATTCGAAGTCGATGGGCTTGGCGGAGGACGGTTCGACGCGGCGCGAGGAGATGATCAAGACGCTGGAGGGTGGGCTGGCGGACGGGTTGAAGAAGAAGTTTCAGGTTCGTTTTTATAAGATGGGCGCGCGGCTGGAGCGGACGGCGGATTGGAAGGGGTTGACGGCGCAGGCTCCGGTGAGCCGGTTGAGCGATGGGCTGGCGCAGATTGCGGCCGAGTCGGCGAGCTTGCCGATCGGGGCGCTGGTCGTGATGAGCGACGGGGGAGATACGGCGGGCGGGGTGGACCGGCAGACGCTGGCGACGCTGCGGAGTCGGCGGTTTCCGGTGCATACGATTGGGTTTGGCCGGGAGAAAGCGGAGAAGGACATTGCGTTGATGGACGTGCAGACGCCGGCGCGGGCGCTGGCGGATTCGCGGCTGGGGGTGACGGTTAGTTTTCAGCAGCGCGGTTTTGCGGGGCAGAAGGCGAAGATCGTGGTGAGCGAGAACGG
>JANODS010000672.1:0-4983 GCA_031412835.1 Acidobacteriota bacterium
CGCCCTTTCCTGCTCTTCGCCGCGTAATAAGTCCGGCGCGTCCTCCCGGAGGGATGACAAACAACTAGGCTCGCAAACCACCAGCGGCACGCCCTTCGCTGCCGAATCAAACAACCGCTTCGTATTTGAACGCGCTAACTCGCGCGCCTCTGGCAAGAGCCCCTGGGAAATCAACGGCCGTCCGCAACAGACGTTCGGAGCCAAGCCGACCGAGACCCCGCCCTTCTCGATCAGCTCGACTGCCGCTACTCCAATCTCGGGATCGTAGTGATTGATGAAGGTATCGACAAACAGCAGCGCTTGGGACCCGGAACGCCCAGCCAACAAATCCCGCAACGTCCGCCGCCGCCATCGCGGGACCGGTCGCCGCGCGTCCACGCCAATCAACTTTTCATTCACCCACCGCGCCGGTGCTGAATTCGCGACGATCCCAGATAACGGGGCGAAGGCACTGCCCACTCGCGCCAGACCCGCGGCATTCCCCAGTACCCGTGCCCGCAACGGGGCGCCCCCCAATCGTTCCCACCGCGACGCTAAAAACTCGCTCTTGAATCGCCCCATATCCACACCTACCGGGCACTCCGCCTTGCACGCCCGGCACTCCAAACACAGATCCAGAACCTCCTTCACCCCATCCTCGTGCAGCCCCGCTTCCCCCAGCCTTCCGGCCAACGCCAGGCGCAGAACATTCGCCCGCCCTCGCGTGGAATGCTTCTCCTCCCGGGTCACCATGTACGACGGACACATCGTTCCATCCAATTTTTTCCGGCAGGCCCCCAGGCCGCTGCACATCTCGACCGCGTTGGTAAGTCCGCCGAATTCGACAAAAGAAAAATGGGTCACTGGTTTCGCCGTGACGTACGCCGTCCCGTACCGCAGATTGTCCGTCAACGGCGGCGAGTCCACAATCTTTCCCGGGTTCATCACACCATTCGGGTCGAACGTCTTCTTGATCGCGCGAAAGCCTTCGTATATCTGGTCTCCAAACATCCGCCGGATATACGGACTTCGCACCATGCCGTCGCCGTGCTCGCCGGAAAGCGCTCCGCCGAATTCCAGCACCAACTCCGCTACGTCATCGGCAATCGCTTGGAACTTTGCAACCCCTTCCGCGGTTTTCATGTTCACCACAGGCCGCACGTGCAAACAGCCCACCGAAGCGTGGGCGTAGATCCCGGCCGAAGTATTGTGCTTCCTGACCAACTGCAAGAACCGATCAATGTAATCCCGCAGCTTCTCTGGCGGCACGGCGGTGTCTTCGACAAAAGACAAGGATTTGTTATCGTCCTTCATCGACATCGAAAGGCCCAGCGCCGCTTCGCGCAATCCCCAAATCCGCGCCTGCGACGGCGCGTCGGTAGCGTGGTAAAACCGGTCTCCTACCCCCTGCGTCCGCAAGTCGTTTTCCAACGCCGCCATACGCGGGGGCAACTCTTCGGGCGTCTCCCCATAAAACTCCACACACAGCAGACAGCCCGGCTCGCCTTCCACGAAGGTCTGCCGCTGTTTATGCAGCGCCGGATTCAGCTTTGTATGGTTCAGAATGAAGGAATCCATCACCTCCACCGCCGAAGGCCCATGTTTTAAGATGGCCGGGGTCGCCCCCAAACCATCCAGTAATTCCGCGAATTGGATCGCCAAGACCGCCTTTGCCTTCGGCAGCCGAACCAGCCGCAGTTTGGCTTCCAGCACCACGCCCAGCGTGCCCTCCGAACCCACCATCAGCCTTGTCAAATCACAAACGGAGGGGTCGCGAAACTCATCGAGGTTGTAGCCCATCACGCGCCGCAAAACCTTTGGGAATTTTGCGTCCACTTCGGCGGCCAGCTCCACGCCCAATCGCCTCATCAGCCGATACCCCTGCGCCGGTATCGAATCTCCCTCGCAGGCCGCCTCCAACTCTTCCCCCCGTAATGGCCGCAACTCCGCAATCGCGCCATCGGCGAAGAGCACGGTCTGCTCCAAAACATGGTCCAGCGTTTTGCCGTAATAGACGCTTCGCGCGCCCGAAGCGTTGTTGGCCATCATGCCGCCGATCGTGGCGCGGCTCGCCGTCGAAATGTCCGGCGCAAACCGCACCGAGTGGATCTTCAACTCGGCGTTCAATTCGTCCAATACGATCCCCGGCTCGACGCGGCACCACAACTCGTCGGCGTTCACTTCGAGCAACCGGTTGTAGTATTTCGAGATGTCGATCTGGATTCCCGCGCCGATCGCCTGCCCCGCCTGCGAGGTGCCGCCGCCACGCAACGTGACGGAAGAACGGTGACGTGCCGCCACGGCGACCGCCGCAATCAGATCCTCGCGATTCCGCGGAACCACCACACCCAACGGCATGATTTGGTAAACACTGGCATCGGTCGAATACAGGGCCCGCGAGACGGTGTCGAAGCGCACCTCGCCCGTCACGGCGGCAATCAGATCCTGCTCTAGCATCGGTTCCAAACCTCTTCCACGATGTCTCCTCGGCAAGCGTACATCTTCTCATGCAGGTTCGCCGTCGGATCACAGTGCGGCGCAACAAACGAAATCTGCTCTCCAAGACCCGGCAACGAATCGCCAAACACAAATCCATGTTCATCGCCCGCCCACTGCCAACGCCCGTGCGCGATGCCCATCGCCTCCGGCCCAAACGGTCGGTCGGTCGCAAACGCTTTGAACCCGGCGTCGACGGTTACGCGGTCTTCGTGCGACGCGCTGATGACCGTTGCCAACACCGTCATTGCCAACGCGAACGGCACGCCCCCAATCTTCCCGTAAGCGACATCCATCAGCGGATACGACCCCGCCTGCAGCTCCGTCACTTCCTGGATTGCCACATCACAAAGCATGGATCCGGTGGATCCGCCCGTTAGCCGTGTCGCATCCAGCCCCCTTGCTAAAAGCTCGCGTTGCACGCCCACCGCCAGCGAAAGAGCCGCTTTCGAATGCGCGCCTCGCGCCTGCTCGCCGGCGGTGTGGGACGCGGAAACCGAATAGGCTTGTAAGCCCCCGAACCGCAAGTTCGGGGAGCCTTCAATCGCGAGGGCGAGAGCCACCGCGCGGTCATCGCAAGGGACGCCAGTTCGATGATCTCCAATATCGAGATCGACCAGCACCGAAAGATTAGTTCCCGCCCGGACCGCCGACTCGGAAAAAAGCTTGACCTGTAGAGCATTATCCACGACGACTGACACATTCCCCAGGGTCGCCAACTCCGCAATGCGATCTGTTTTCACTCGCGCGGCGACCGGCGTCGTCAATAGAACGCCGATCCCCGCCCGGACCATCGATTCCATTTCGATCAACGTCGCACAACACACGCCAACGGCGCCGGCCGCGATTTGCCGTTGCGCTATCGCCACGCGCTTGTGTGCTTTCGCGTGGGGCCGCAGAGACTTCCCCGCCCCGGACACGGCGGCTTGCATGAGAGCGATGTTCGCTTCCATCAAATCCAAGTCAACAACCAGTGCGGGCGTTGGCAGTTCGGCTTTGCGCATTCCACTACTCTCCCAGAGCTTGCCGCAGCTTGGATAATCCGCGTTCGAGAATCTCTCCTCCGGAAGCGAAGGAGACGCGTAGAGTTCCCTCTCCGCCCGGGCCGTAGGCCGCGCCGTGGACGACGACGATTCCGAATTCAGTCAATAGTTGCCTTCGAATCGCATCGCTCGGCAGACCGCGGGCTCGTAAATCCAGCATTGCGAAAAACCCGCCTTCAGGAGTGAGGACGTGCGGGAGCGAGGTGATCACGAGACTCCGGCGACGCGAATATTCAGCCAGCATGGTAGCGACGCAGTCCTGGGGGCCGGTGAGGGCAACGGCCGCGGCGTCCTGAACGAAGGTCGCCGGGCCCCGGCTGGATTGCTGCAAAACCAATAACATGGCACTTACAAACTTGGGCGGCGCGGCCACATAGCCGACGCGCCATCCGGTCATGGCATAGGTCTTCGAAAGTGCATTTACAACGACGGTTCGTTCCCGCGCTAGCAGCGCAGGGGAAACGTGCTGGTGGCCGTCGTAAACAATCGCTTCGTAAATCTCGTCGCTGATGATGGTCAGATTCCTGCGTTCGCAAAACGCGGCAATGTCGGCTAGCTCTTGTCGGGTTAAGACCGTACCCGTGGGATTCCACGGCGTGTTTAATAAGAGGGCCCGGCACGCGGGGGTCCAAGCGGCCTCTAGCGCTTCTACCGAGAGGATAAAACGGCCTTTCACAATCGCGGATGACACCGGGACGGGGAGCGCGCCGATGAGCCGGATGGGTGAAAGATAGGCGTCGTAGACAGGGTCCGGAACGAGTACCGCATCGCCTTCATTCAGCATCGCCGCCAAGGCTGCGTAAATGCCGAAAGTGCCACCGGTAGTTACTAAAATCTCTGTGGCGGGATCATACCGCAAGCCATTTTCCCGGAGTAGCTTAACCGCTATCGCTTCCCGCAATTTCGGTTCGCCGCGCTGGTCGGCATACATGGTGCGCCCGGCCGCCAGGGCCTTCGTGGCGGCTTCGACGATGTGCGGGGGCGTGGGCAGATCGGGCTCGCCACGCATGAGAGAAAGTTTGGGTCCGGGCGTCGCCCGTACCTCGGCAAGGATTGCGTTTACGGCGGTTGGCCGTAACCCGGAGACACGCGAGGCGATGGGAATCATCGGCCGGCCTGCGAAAGATCGATGCCTTCAATACCAGTCGGGACGGCGCACGGGACCCCTCTCCCAGCGGGCGGAAATTTCAATTTGAGCATTGAGGGCTTTGTCGTTTGCATGGCGGGCGCTCGTGGTCTCCACTGAGGATTATATAGAGCCATGAGGAGGTTCCGCTTACTGGCTGAGCCGGCGCGGCCATGATGGCGCGGGCGTCTTCCGCCAACGACCGCGATCTGAGCGATTGTTGGTTCGAGTTCCGGCGTTTAAGGCGAACGCCCTTGGAACGAAGAGATGGACGGCGGGAGCGCTTCGAAGCGGGGCGGTCGTCCACCCCGCAAGAGTTACGGTTCCGGGCTAGTTCGG
>JANODS010000673.1:0-12937 GCA_031412835.1 Acidobacteriota bacterium
GTGGATAGTTCGGATGCTGGCTCGCTTGTTGGGGACCACGTTCAGCTTCCTCGACTTGGCGGCGTACGCGGTGGGGATTGTCGGACACTGGGCGACGTCCCCATCTCTCACCCGACGCCGGTGAGGATTGGTTGGTCGGCGCGCTTTGAGTGAGCCGGTTTGCGGTCGGGTCTTCAAGGAGCCGACTAAAGTTTGGAGGCGTCCGGTTTTGCGATACGAAGGCGGTGTTGGATTGGCTGGCGGTGCCGGGGCCGGCTTTGCCCGGGCCGCAGAGTTGGCCTTTTGCGAAGCGACGAGAGGGTGCACAATATCGCTGGGAAGGATAGACTGCCAACCAGCGGTCCGCGGGCTAATCAAGTTTATTTGTCCGCAAGAGTCGTAATTTCAGCTCGCATCCGTGTCTTCTCATTTACCGTGCAACGCTCCACTTCCCATTTCCGGTTACCCCTCCTTGGCACCGATGAGGCGAGCGCGGCGTTGTCAACCGATGTCTTCCAATCCAGCTATCGCGAACACTCTTCCGGGGTGTTCCGGCATTTGGTGTTGCTGGGGCTTGATTCGGCCGCGGCCGAGGACATTCATCAGGAAACCTTCTTACGTCTTCACTTCGAACTGAAGAAGGGACGTGGATTGCAATCGCCTCGGTGGTGGTTGCTGAAGGTGACGACCAATTTGGCGCTCAATTATTTGCGCGACAACAAGAGCCGCAAAGAGTTCGGGGGCACTACGGCTCAGGAGATTCTGGATCGCGCCTGCTCCCAGGGAGCCGATGCTGAACAGCAAGTGCTGGGTGCCGAACGCGCTCGGGCGCTCAGTCGAGCATTTGACCATCTTTCCCCCCAGCAAAAGGCGTGCGTTCATTTGCGAGCGGAAGGGATGCGGTATGCCGAAATCGCCGAGGCGCTTGGCGTGAGTATCTCGACGGTGGAAGAGTACCTGAGCCGGGCAATCGCGCGGATTCGGATGAAAATGAAATGAGATCCCTGGATCGCCATTTAGATGACCAGGAGTTGCTTCGGAGCCTGGACGGCGAAGGGAAGCCGTCGGCGCACCTGGAGCGATGTTGGACATGTCGGGCTCGCATGCGGGAGCTTGAGAGCCTAACGGGTGAGATTGTGCACCTGAGAGAAGAACACTTGCTGCCGAGTATTGAGGTGCCGGTTTCGTTTGGGCGGATTCGGGCGGCCGCCGAGGTGCGACCCGTGCCAAGACCCTCATGGTCGTCGACCGTGACACGTTTGGTGGCGGTCTCCAGCTTGGCGGCACTGCTGGCGTTAACGGCCGTCATTTGGCCCAAGCGCCTCGTGTCAGCAAACGATGCGCTGAGGCGCTCGGAACAGGCCGAACAGCGAATTGCCGCGGGAGTTCCGCGAGCTGTGGTGCGACAGACCTTCCACCTGCGGCGGGCGACTTCGGTGGATGTTCGAGAGACAACGTATGATTCTTGGCTCGAATGGCCTAGCGGACGATGGCGAACCATGGGCGGCGATCCTGAGCTGCTATCCGAAGTGCAGACCGTGCTGCGCGAAAACCAGCTTCGGCCGGAGTTTCCCTTATCGGCCGAGTCTTTCTCGCGTTGGGCCAGCAATGCGACGACGCAGTATGAATCGGGGGTGGTGACGGCTCATGCTCCGTTGCCAGGTGGCGCTGGAGCGCTGGTTGCCGCTGAACTTCGTTTACGGCCGACGGACTGGCACCCGGTATCGCAGAAGCTCATCCTTAGCAACCGGACCTTCGAAATTCGAGAGACCGGACTGTCGGTTAACACAGTGGATCCCCAGGACTTGTTCGCGATGACGCCTCCGGCCGGTGCCGCACCGAGTAAGCTTAAGGCGACCCAGACCGTCCTGAAACGGATGGAGGCACCGAAGCCGACAAGCGTTCCCCCTCTGGAAAGCAAACCTGAGGTTGATGGGAACGTGCTCGAAGTTGAAGTGTGGAACGCTTTGCATCGAGCCGGAGCATTGAAGGGTTCCGACCTTGCCGTGAGCGCTCAGGGTGGGGGTGTCGTGGTAACCGGAACGGTTGTCAACCGGGAGAAGCGGCGCCAATTGCTCGATGCGATGCGCAGTCTTGGGTGGTCTCGATGGGTCTCGGTTCAAATCGAGACGTTGGAGGACGGTCGGCGGACGCCAAACCGTGCCCCGAGCGATACACGGCGGGCTATTCGCGCTACTCCACTGCCGATTGAGGAGTTTCTGTCGTCTTCGCCGTCGACCAAGGACAAGGTTTCAATTGCACCTCTGGCCAACCTCGTCATCTCGGTGACCGACAATGCGGCGCATGATCTGTTTGCTCTACGGCGTCTGGTTGCCCGGTTCCCCGAGCCACGTTATCGCCTCCTCCCACCGCGGAGCCGTTGGCTGCTGGATGCGATGGGCCTTGAGCACATTCAGAACATTCGCTTGGCCATAGTTCGGCTACAAGCCGCGCAACACCCCGTGTTCGCTCAGCTTGGCGAAGCAAGCCCTTCCCCTTCGCCGATCGAGCAGCCGCTGGAAGAGTTTGAACTTTTGCATTCCCTCCTCCACGCTGTCTATGCCGGCGCGGCCGACACGGCCCCTGTCGAGGGGGTCCGTGCGATTCGAGAGCGGCTGCAGTCGCTCGGCGAAGCGTTCGCTGATGATGAATTTCCCGCCCGACTGTTTACGAGTCGTATCCCTGTTTTGAGGAGTCCCCGTTGAAGACTTTACGCAAGAACTTGCTCTGGATTGCCTTTCTGTTTTCGCCTCTCGCCATGGCGCAGACTACGGCTCAGATAAACGGAGCAGTTACTGATTCGTCCGGCGGCACGGTGGCTTTGGCCGAGGTATCGGTGACCAATCTGTCAACCGGGGCCCGCCGCGAAACCGCCACGGCTGAACGCGGTTACTTTTCGTTACCATTGCTGCCTTCCGGTTCCTATCGCCTTACGGTGCGGAAGGACGGTTTCAAGCCCTTGACGCGGCAGGGGATTATCTTAACGACAGGGCAATCACTTGAACTCAACATCACGTTGGAAATCGGGAGCATCAGCGAGGCGATTTCCGTGGTTGCGACTTCGTCGATTCTCGAGACCCGAAGTTCCGACGCTGGTCAGTTTGTAGAAGCCAAGACGATCGAGAACATGCCGCTAGGCGACCGGCGCTCGATGAACATCATTAACCTGATGGGTGGCGCGGTCTTTGTTAATTATGACGCCGGTGCGAAGCCTAACTTTTCTCTCGCTGGCGGACGCACTCAGAGCCAGATGTTTTGGATTGACGGAGGCAGCGGACAGAACATGCGCCTGGGCGTTGGCCAGATGGATATGGATCCTCCGGTCGAGGCCGTTCAGGAGATAAAGGTATTATCCAATAATTACTCGGCCGAGTATGGCGGCTCGGCTGGCGGGGTAATCGTGACGACGACGAAATCTGGAACGAACCAGTTTCGGGGGTCTCTGTTTGAGTATCTGCGCAACGAGAAGATTGACTCGGCCAACTTCTTTTCGCCCACTTCGGGTTCCCAAAAGATCAAAGCCCCATTGCGTTACAACGTGTTTGGCGGCACGGTGGGCGGCCCGGTTCGCCGCGAAAAGCTCTTTTTCTTTTTTGCATACGAAGGGTCCAAGCGCTCAGAGGGACTGACGCGGACTTTGACCGTCCCGACGGCGCTTCAGCGCGCCGCCGATTTCTCTGACACGCGAAACGCGGCAGGCGGATTAATTCCGATTTACGATCCTGCGACGACCCGCCAGGAGGCCGGCCGCACGGTGCGGACTCAGTTTCCCGGCAATCGAATTCCGGCTGCTCGTCTCGACCCGGTTGCCTTGAAGTTGTTGGAGTTCTTTCCGGTCGCCAACCGTACGGCCGATAACCTGAGCGGAGCGAACAACTTTCGCGCCAATGGCGGTAACTCCCTCAGCCGCGGTAACTACACGGCAAAAGTCGATTATCACCAGAGCGCCGCCAATCATTTTCTGGCGCGCTATCTATACAACAGCGATGGTCGGGTCGCTCGCAGCGTTTATCCGGTCGAGGCCGCTGAAACGGCGGGCGACCAGCCCGCCCATCAGCAGTACATTTTCGGCTCCTGGACTCGGGTGATCAGCCCACGGGTCGTAAACGACGCCCGCGTGAACTACGGGAGCCGTTTTGCCGATGCCCGATCGAAGGGGCTCGACGGGAACTGGCCCGAGAAATTGGGACTGCGGGGCGTTCCGCAGGATGCGTTTCCGACGATCAGTCCGGCTGGTTTTACAAGCCTTGGGAGCGGCACCCATCGCCGGTTATCGACCCCGATTACGAACACTCAGTTTGTGGACAACTTCTCCTGGAATAGTGGGAAACACACGATGAAGCTAGGGGCCGATTTCCGCCGTTCGCATATTACGGACCAACTGCGTCAATCGGTGTCCGGGAACTTTACATTCAGCGTTCTGCCGACGGGATTGCCGGGGCTGGGGGCCAGCGGGAATGGACTGGCCAGCATGTTGCTTGGTTTCCCCACCGCCTATTCGACTCGGGATACGCCGGCCTTGCGGCGGAGCAGTTGGTATCTATCCGGTTTTGCGCAGGATGACTGGGCTATTACGAAGAACCTGACTTTAAATTTCGGTATTCGCTGGGAGGTTGACACTCCGATTCGCGACGCGGACAACCGCATGAATGGCTTTGATCCGCTGCAAATCAATCCCGTCTCAGGCACACCGGGCGTGGTGAAATTCGCTGGAGTTAACGATTGGCGAGTTCAGCCCTACGCGACGGATTGGAACAACTTTGCTCCTCGTTTTGGTTTCGCTTGGCGGGCCTTTGGTTCGCAAAGGACGGTACTTCGAGGCGGTTATGGGATCTTTTACGCTCACCCGTTCGACCATGGGGCACCAACTTCCGCCTCGCTGGGCTACGAGATTTCCGCAGCGCTGAACTCGCCTGACAATGGAATCACCGCGCCCTTTTACTTGCGGGACGGCGTGCCTGTCTCTGCCAGCGCCACCAAGTTGGATGATTCCTTTGGGGCGGTGCGCGTTGGCCAGAATCCCACGACGGCAATTACGTTTTTTGAAACTAATCGCCGGGCCGGGTACGCGCAACAGTTCAACTTGAGTATTCAGAGAGAGCTGGCAAATGGCATGATTGTCGAAATCAGTTACTTGGCCAACCTCGCCCGCAAGCTTTCGGGTACCAACCTCTCGATCAACCAGATACGCCCGGAACGGCTCGGCCCGACGGCCGCTCAGCGGGACCGTCCTTTTCCCCAATTTAGCGATGTGTCGGTAGTCTTTCCGAATCTGGGAGTTTCCGCATACCACGGCGGCGTCGCGCGAATCGAGAAGCGTTTTTCAAAAGGATTCAATCTGTTAAGCACTTACACGTTTTCTAAGTTCTTGAACAATGTCGACGAAGGCGGTGCCGCGTTGGGTGGAGAGGGAGGCCCCTACTCGAACTTCTACAACCGACGAGCCGATTGGGGTCCCTCGGAGAACGATGTCCGCCACCGGGTGACCCTGAGCGGCGTCTACGAATTGCCGTTCGGTAGGGGACGGCGTTGGCTTACCGTCGGGCGGGTCCACCATCTGGTGGGCGATTGGTCGATGGGAAGTGTGATCACGCTCCAGAGTGGGGCACCGTTCACCGTTCGTACCCAGGCCAACACCACTAACGCCTTTTCGGCGGGTGCCTTGCGGGCCGACGTCCTGCGAGATCCCAACCTCGGCGCTTCTGGACGCACTGTGGAGCGGTGGTTCGATACGACAGCGTTCACTCAGCCTGGTGCTTTCCAGTTCGGAAATCAGGGCATTAATATTCTACGGGCCGATGGGCGCATCGTAGTGAATATGTCCATTTTACGGGACTTTCGGATCCGCGACAATCTTAGGTTTCAGTTCCGGGGGGAGTTTTTGAACGCGGCCAATCACCCCGACTTTGGAGTTCCAGGCGCGGTGCTGGGGGCGCCTGGTTTTGGGGTAGTCAGTTCCGCGACGCCCCCGCGCCAAATACAACTCGGCCTTCGTATGATTTTCTAGCGAGATACGATAGAGAAGCCCAATGATCCTACTGCTGCGATACTTCTGGCCTTTGTTTGCGCTGTCGACTGTCTATGCCCAATCGAGAACGGTGGACTTCCTCGGGGAGGTGAAGCCGATCCTGGAGAAGAACTGTGTGGGTTGCCACAACGCCAAGTTGCGGATGAGCGGCCTTTCGTTGGCCACTCGCGAACATGCAGTTAGCGGAGGCCGTCGCGGTGCCGCCTTGGGGTCCGCGCTGACCGAAGGCGAGTTGCTCAAAGCCATTCGCCACGATAGTAACTTAAAGATGCCGCCCGGGCGGAAACTCGCCGACGCTGAGATCGGCGTGCTGGAGCGGTGGGTTGGGGCGGGGGCACCGTGGCCCGAGAATGCGGTGGATTCGAAGGGTGCGCGACCGAACCATTGGTCGTTCCTGGCTCCCCAGCGCCCTGCGATTCCGCGTGTGCGGCGGCAGGGCTGGGCGCAAGGTCCGGTTGATGCCTTTCTCCTCGCGCGGCTTGAAAAAGAAGAGCTTCAGCCTTCTCCCGCGGCTCCACCAGCGACGCTGGTCCGCCGGTTGTATCTTGACTTAATCGGGCTTCCTCCCACTCCCGCCCAGACGGCGAAGTTTCTGGCTGACGCTCGCCCGCGGGCTTGGGAACATCTGGTGGACGAACTGCTCGCCTCCCCCCATTTTGGAGAACGCTGGGGGCGGCGCTGGCTTGATTACGCGCGCTACGCCGATTCCGATGGCGGTAGCCGTGACGAACCTCGCATGATCTGGCGATACCGCGACTGGGTGATTGAGGCGCTGAACCGCGATATGCCGTTTGATCGGTTTGTGGTGGACCAGTTGGCGGGAGATCTGGTGGAAAAGCCCACGGCGGATCAACTGATCGCCACAGGGTTTCATCGTAATTCACCCCTCCAAATCGAAGCGGGGACGGACCGGGAACAGTATCGGGTGGAGATGGTTTTTGACCGTGTGGATACTACGGGGACCGTGCTGCTTGGCCTGAGCGCCGGATGCGCCAAATGCCACGACCATAAGTTTGATCCGATCTCCCAACGCGAGTATTACCAGATGTTCGCCGTATTTAATAACACTGACGATTATAGTGAGCAGCGACCGCGTTTCAACCTTCGCGTCCTGAATCTATATGATGTTCATGGTCCGTATCTCAACTTCGCTCCCCCTGAAGCGGTCGCGCTCCGGGAGGATTTGACGCGGCGTCTGTTGGCGCTCGACGATGAGACCGAAGTGCTGCGCGCGCTCAAGACGGCGGAGGCAAAGGAGCAAATTGCCAGAATTGAGGCGGAGATGGCGGCGTTGCGCAAGCAGGTTCCGGTGATTGATGGAACGATGATTACGCGCGAGCTAGCCGTCCCTCGGGAATCGTTTCTGCTCAAGGGAGCCGATTACCTGTCTAAAGGCGAGCCCGTCCGCCCCGGCACACCGTCTGTCCTCCACCCGTACACGTCCTCGAAGCCTGTTAATCGCCTGGAATTTGCACGCTGGTTGGTTTCGCCCGCTAATCCGCTGCTCGCTCGAGTGACGGTGAATCGGATCTGGCAGGAGTATTTTGGGCGGGGAATTGTCGAAACGGAGAACGATTTCGGCACCCAGGGTTCTCCGCCGACCCATCCCCAACTTCTCGACTGGTTGGCCACCGAGTTCATCGGTTCCGGCTGGAGCCAAAAAGCGATTCATCGCGCCATTGTGACATCGGCGGCTTATCGGCAATCGTCGGACACTCCAGCTGCTCTCGCCGAGCGGGACCCTTTGAATCTGCTGTTGGCTCGCCAGTCGCGTCTGCGCCTGGACGCCGAAGTGATCCGAGATATCGCGTTAGCGGCGAGTGGCAAACTCTCCCCCAAGATCGGCGGTCCGAGCGCGTTCCCGCCGCAGCCCAGCAGCGTTAAGAAGAGTTGGCGACCGTCTGTAGGCGAAGAACGCTATCGGCGCGGGCTCTACACTTTTTTCTGGCGGGTGACGCCGAATCCGCATTTGGTGGTTTTTGACGCTCCTTCGGCAATGACCACCTGTACCCGCCGTCAGCGTTCGAACACGCCCTTACAGGCGCTCACATTAATGAACGAGAGCACATTTCACGAACTGGCCCAGGGGCTAGCCGGTCGAATCATCGCCGAGGCGCCCCCGACGATGCCCGGGCAGTTGCAGTATGGTTTTCGTCTTGTGCTGGGGCGAGACCCATCCCCGGGGGAGTCCGTCCGTTTCGCCCGCTTTTTGGCTGCGGAGCGGGATGCCTTGCTGACTAAACCTGAGGACGCCGAGGCCTTGGCTCCGCAAGTGATGCGAAATGGCCGGTCGGCCGTCGATGTGGCTATGTGGGTAGCCGTGGCCCGGGTCCTGCTTAACACGGACGAATTCATGACGAGAGAGTAAACACAATGGGCATCCAGGACTTAGACGAACTCGGGCGGACACGCCGCCACTTTTTTCAGGACTGTCAGGTTGGAATCGGCCGCATGGCGTTGGCGTCGTTGCTGGCCGGGTCGGCGGGTGCGAGTCCAGTGCAACGCCCGATGGCACCGAAGAAGCCGCATTTTCCGGCGAAGGCCAAGAGCATAATTTATCTGTTTATGGCCGGCGGCCCCAGTCAATTGGACCTATTTGACTACAAGCCAAAATTGAACGAGTTCGATGGTCAGACGCCGCCGGAGTCGTTCATGAAGGGAAAGCGATTCGCGTTCATGGAACGGATTGCGTCCGCGCGGATGTCTGCGTCGCGCTATGCCTTCAAGCGCCACGGGCAGGCTGGAATGTGGGCGTCGCAGCTAATGCCCGAGATTGGTTCTTCGGCCGACGACATCGCGATGATCCTCTCGATGCGGACGGAAAACTTCAATCACGCCCCCGCCAAGGTTTTCGCCCACACGGGAACGATTGTTCCCGGTCGGCCGAGTATTGGTTCCTGGATTACCTATGGGATTGGCAGCGAGTCCGAGCAGTTGCCGGGTTTCGTCGCCTTGCAGTCCGGGCCCCGTCCGCCGCGGAATGGGCCGCTGATCTGGGGCAGTGGCTTCCTGCCCAGCGCCTTCCAGGGCGTTCCGTTTCTAAGCGGTTCCGAACCGGTGTTCAATCTCAAGAGCCAGCCAGGAGTAACGCCGGAACGCCAGGACCGGAGCTTGCGGATGCTGCGGGATCTCAATGAGGAGCGTTTCGCGGCGACGGGCGACGACGAGATCGCGACGCGGATTGCTTCTTATGAGACGGCTTTCCGGATGCAAACCGCTGCTCCCGAGTTGATGGACGTATCGGGCGAGAGCAAGGAAACTCTGGCGCTTTATGGCGCTGAGCCAGGCAAGAACACGTTTGCGAATAACTGCCTACTGGCTCGTCGTTTGGTCGAGCGAGGGGTACGCTGTGTCCAGGTTTATCATACCGATTGGGACCACCATTCCAACCTCAAGCAGGGCATCGAAAAAGTGACGCGGGAGGTGGATCGCCCCTCGGCCGCGCTGGTAAAGGACCTCAAACGCCTTGGTCTATTGGATCAGACGATTGTCGTCTGGGGCGGCGAGTTCGGCCGCACGCCATTGTCTGACGGGGTGCCAGGCTCGCAGATTGGGCGAAATCACCACATCGATGCTTATGCCACATGGCTGGCCGGCGGGGGAGTGGTGGGAGGCCAGACGGTGGGCCAGACCGACGATATTGGTTTTCACGCGGTGGAAAACCCGGTTCCGGTGCACGACCTTCATGCGACGCTGCTGCACTTACTCGGGCTTGAACATACGAAGCTTACCTATCGGTTTCAGGGACGGAACTTCCGACTTACTGATGTGGCGGGTAAGGTAGTCACCGCTCTGGTCGGTAAATAGCTGATCCGCTGGTGCATCGCGCTCGCCTGCTCGTCATCTGGAGACGTCGGGGCCGCAATGTTTCAAGATTTTCGGGTCAACCGGAAATCGAAGTTCTGGTAGGCATCGCCAAAACAGGGTCCGCCCGCGTCTGTCCTATATGCCCCCGCGCTCGTTTCTGGCGTTTTTTGTCTCCCTAACCCTTGTGCAGGCGGGAGAACTGCACGAAGCGGCGCGCGCGTGCAAGGTGGACCGTATGCGGCAGATTTTACTGCAACGCCCCTCGTTGAACGAGGCGGACGCGGACGGGTTGACTCCGCTCCATATCGCGATCGACGCCCGCCAGATTGTCTGTGTCGGCATGCTGCTGGAAGCGGGTGCGGACCGGGGGGTGCGAGACCGAAGCGGTCGCACCGCGTTGGATGCCGCCGACAGAATCGAGGACCCTCGGGATCGGGGTGCCATCCGGATGTTCCTGGATTCGCGTTTCGCTCAGAAGGTGACTCCGAAAGCGCAGGGACCGCGGCCGGGGTCGCTCGAGTATTGGGTGTTGCGGGGTCAGAGTGATGTTGTGAAAATGATGCTGTCGTTGGGTGCGGATCCGAATGCGCCTGGCACAGGGGGCTCGACGCCGCTGGCCGATGCTGCGTTGAAGGGAGATGTCGAGGTGGTTCGGGCGTTACTAGCGCGCGGGGCGCGGCCTAATGTAGTTAGTCCGGCGGGCACGCAGCCGATTCATGATGCGGCGTTGGGGGGAAGCGCGGAGGTTATTCGGGAGCTTGTGAAGCAGGGGGCGGATGGAAACGCGCGGAGTCGAGACGAGTTGCAGACGCCGCTGCATATTGCGGCGACGATGGGCAGGAGGGGTGCGGTGGAAGCGTTGATGGCGCTGGGAGCGGATCTGATGAGCAAAGATGCGAAGGGGAGAACGCCGGTCGATGCGGCGGAGGGAGCTGGGCTGACCGAGATCGCAGCTTTGCTGCGACGGAGCGCGGCAGCCAAATAGAGTAGATGGGGAATCTGGATTGCTCTTCCACCCTCGAGCCGTTCAGGGAGGCCAGGAGGTGATTACCGGCGAAGCTGCCAATCCGGGGACGCGCTTGATTCGCTATGAGCGTGGCCTAGCAACCCCGGAAGCCCGCGGCAATTCCGCAACGTTGCCGCGTCGGATGCGCGAAAATATCGGCGATCCGGAGCAAAAACGGAGGCTCTGAGTGCGCACGAGTTTATAACGTTGGTTCGACGGCGACGGCGGTGAGCAAGGTGGTAACGGCGTGTAAGCCGCGCGGTTGCTCGCCGACCGGCACAGCGTTGCGGGTCTCCATACGTTGGCGGACTAGAGATCTGCGAAAGGCCCCCAGGAGAGAGGGCCTTTCCGTCGGCTCAGCTTGATCGGTGGCTTGCTATTGGGCCGCCAGTTGGCGGAGGACGAAGGGCAGGATGCCTCCGTTGCGATAGTAGAGGATCTCCATCGGGGTATCGATGCGGACCTTCGCTTGGAACGACTTGCCATCGGCCGAGACGGTGGCGATTTTATCGCCTTCAGCGGCGGCGGCGACACCGGTGATGGAGAACTGTTCCTGGCCGGTTAGTCCGAGGGTCTGTGGGGTTTGGCCGGGGAGGAATTCGAGGGGCAGCACGCCCATCCCGACTAGGTTCGAACGGTGGATCCGCTCGAAGCTTTCAGCGATGACGGCCTTCACTCCGAGCAGCGCGACGCCCTTGGCGGCCCAGTCGCGGGAGGAGCCGGAACCGTACTCCTTGCCGGCGATGATCATCTGGCCGACGCCTTCGGCTTGATATTTCATGGCGGCGTTGTAAATCCACATTTTCTCGCCGGAGGGAACGTGGGTGGTCCAGGAGCCTTCGGTGCCGGGGGCCATTTCGTTCTTGAGGCGGATGTTGGCGAGGGTGCCTCTCACCATGATTTCATGGTTGCCGCGGCGGGCTCCGTAGCTGTTGAAGTCCGATTGCTTCACGCCCTGTTCGATGAGATACTCGGCGGCGGCGGAGTCCTTGGCGATGTTACCAGCCGGGGAGATATGTCCGTCGTAACGGAGTCGCCAAGTTTGGCTAACACGCGGAGGCCGGCGAGATCGGCGATGCCCTTGGTGGGGTCGGCCATATTCTCAAAGTACGGCGGGTGTTTGATGTAAGTGGACGCCGGGTCCCACTGGTAACGGTCGCCGGTGATCTTGGGGACGGCGGCCCAGTTGGAATCGCCATCGAAGGCGGTGGAGTATTGCTTGGCGAAGTGCTCGCGGCGGACGGACTGGGCGACGGCGGCTTGCACTTCGGCGTCGGTGGGCCAGATGTCTTTTAGGTACACGTCTTGCCCGCCGGTGCCTTGGCCGATGGGTTCGTTTTGCAGATCGAGATCGACGCGGCCGGCGAGGGCGTAGGCGACGACGAGGGGCGGGGAAGCGAGGTAGTTGGCTTTGACCTGGGGGTTGACGCGCCCTTCGAAATTTCGGTTGCCGGAGAGGACGGCGGCGACGGTGAGGCCGCCATCTTTCACCGCTCTCGAGACCTCGTCGGGCAAGGGGCCGGAGTTACCGATACAGGTGGTGCAGCCGAAGCCGACTAAGTTGAACTTGAGGGCTTCGAGCGAACTGAGTAAGTCAGCGTCGGCAAGGTAGTCCATGACGACCTTGGAGCCGGGAGCGAGGGAGGTTTTGACCCAGGGTTTGGTGGAGAGTCCAGCGGCTAGCGCTTTCTTAGCGACGAGGCCGGCGGCGATCAGGACGCTGGGGTTCGACGTATTGGTGCAACTGGTGATGGCGGCGATGACGACGGCACCGTCGGTGACCCCGCCTTCAGTTTTCGGCTCGCGGTTGAGGAAGCTGACGAAATTGTCTTTGACGTCGGGGAGGTTGATCCGATCCTGCGGGCGCTTGGGGCCGGCGAGGGAGGGGACGACGGTGCTGAGGTCGAGTTCGAGGGTGCTGTTGTAGACGGGGTCAGCGGCACCGGCTTCGAGGTAAAGGCCCTGGGCCTTGGCGTAGGCTTCGACGAGGGCGACCTGCTCTTCGCTGCGGTTCGAGAGACGCAGGTAGGCGAGCGACTGATGATCGACGGGGAAGAAGCCGATGGTGGCACCGTATTCGGGGGCCATATTGGCGATGGTGGCGCGGTCCGCCAGGG
>JANODS010000674.1:0-3168 GCA_031412835.1 Acidobacteriota bacterium
TTCGGCTTCCTCGATGAAGCCAACGGCCACGGCTACAGCCTCGAACTCTCCTGGAATCGCAGCATCACTCAGCGCCTCATCCAAGTCGTGCGCTACCGCCTCACCCGCAACGTCACCGAAAATACCCCCTTCTTCGCCAACACCCGCGATCTCGCCACCGAACTCGGCATCAACGGTGCCTCCCGGGATCCCATCAACTGGGGCCCGCCCACGCTCAACTTCACCAACTTCGGCCGCCTCGCCGACGGTGCCCCCCTCTTTCGCCGCGACTTCAATAACACCGTCAACTACGGCCTCACCTGGGTCCGTGGCAAACACACCGTCCAAACCGGTGCCGACCTCACCCGCAACCGCAACAACAATCGGACCGACTCCAACGCCCGCGGCACTTTCACCTTCTCCGGCCTCGCCACCAGCCGCGTCGATGCCTCCGGCGTGCCCGTCGCCGCTACCGGCTACGACTTCGCCGACTTCCTCCTCGGCCTCCCCCAGTCCTCCTCCCTCCGCTTCGGCTCCCCGTCTAACTACTTTCGCGGCACCAACTACTCCGCTTTCGTCCAGGACGAATGGAAAGTCCGCTCCAATCTGAGCCTCAATCTCGGCCTCCGCTACGAACTCTTCGGCCCTCTTTATGAGCGCTACGACCGCCTCGCCAACCTCGATTTCGCCGCTGGCCTAACCGGCGTGGCCGCCGTCACCCCCGGCAAAAACGGCCCCTATAGCGGTGAGTTCTCCCGCTCCCTCGTCGACGCCGACCGCAACAATTTCGGTCCTCGCATCGGCCTCGCCTGGAAGCCCACTGCCCAAGGTCGCTTGACGGTTCGTGCCGGCTACGGCTGGTACTACAACGGCAACGTTTATCAGAACTTCGCCACCCGCCTCGCCTCCCAACCTCCCTTCGCCCAAACCGGCTCCGTCCAGTCCACTGCCGCCCGCCGCCTCACTCTCGCCAATGGCTTCGCCCAAACGCCCTCCCAAAGCATTCAAAACACCTTCGCCGTGGACCGATCCTACCGCGTGGGCTACGCCCAAACCTGGTCCCTTTCCATTCAACGCGACCTCTTCCGCGCCTACGTCCTCGAAGTCGGCTACCTCGCCACGAAGGGCACCCGCCTCGACATGCAGCGCTCTCCCAACCGCTCCGCCCCCGGCTCTCAACTCGACGCTGACGCCCGCCGCCGCATCGGCAACGCCGTCGGCTTCACCCTCGATTCCTCCGAAGCCAACTCCATCTTCCACTCAGCCCAGCTCCGCCTCACCCGCCGCTTCACCAAAGGCATCTCTGGCTCGGCTCTCTACACCTGGGGGAAATCCCTCGATAACGCCAGCTCCATCGGCGGTGGAGGCGGCGGCACGGTCGCTCAAGACGATCAAAATCTGGCCAACGAGCGAGGCCTCTCCAGCTTCGACATCCGCCACAATTTCAACGGCAGCTTCGTCTACGCCCCCACGAAACGCAGTAAGTGGCTGAAGGATTGGTCCTTCACCGGCAACATCCTGATGCGTACCGGCACCCCTCTCACCGCCCGCGTCCTCGGCAACCTCTCGGACTCCTCCGGCACCGGCGTCATCGGGGCCGGCCGCGCCGATGCCACCGGCCAATCCGTCACCGCGGGCGATGGCTTCTTCAATCTCAGCGCCTTCACCCTGCCCCCCTCCGGCCGCTTCGGCAACGCCGCTCGCAACGTCATCCCCGGCCCCGGACTCTTCACGATTAACGCCGGCCTCGGCCGCTCCTTCCGCCTGTCCGAACGCCGCCGCCTCGAAATCCGCTCTGAATCCACGAATCTAACGAACCACCCCGTCTATTCCAACCTGGGCACAACCGTCAACGCCTCCAACTACGGCCTCCCCCTCGCTGTCGCGAACATGCGGACCGTCAATCTTCAAATCCGCCTCCGCTTCTAGTCCCATGCGACCCCTCACTCTCCTCCTCGCCGCCTCCCTACTCGCCCAGCAACCCGCCCCCAATCGCGACCCCGGCCTCGCCACCTTCTCCAGCTCCTCCAACCTCGTCATCGTAAACGTCTCTCTCAAAGGCCGCGAAGATCTTAAGAAATCCGACTTCAAAATCTTCGAAGACGGCAAGCCCCAGGACATCACTGTCTTCGAGTTTCAGAAGCTTGATTCGCGTCCCCTCCCTCCCGTAGCCATCCCGCCCCCCGCCGCGCTGGTCCCCACCGACGACGCCCCGCCTCCGAGACCATCTTTTAAGGACCGCCGCCTCCTCGTCCTCTTCTTCGACTTCTCCTCCATGCCTCCCGCGGACCAAATCCGCACCCAGGAAGCCGCCGCCAAGTTCCTCTCGACCCAGCTCACGACCGCCGACGCCGTCGCCATCTACACCTTCTCCAACAAACTCAAGAGGGTCCTCGACTTCACCGACGACCGCAAAGCCCTCCTCGCCACCATCCAGTCCTTCGGTGCCACCGACTCCATCGATACCACCACCACCGACGTCGATGCCGACGACGACTCCTTTCAACTCGACGAAACCGAATTCGCCGTCTTCAACACCGACCGTAAACTCGCCGCACTCGAAGACCTCGCCAAGGAGCTCTCCGAAATCCCGGAGAAGAAGGCCGTAGTCTATTTCGCGAGCGGAGTCCCCAAAACTGGCGTCGAAAACCAGTCCCAACTCGCCGCCACCACTAATGCCGCGGTCCGCGCCAGCCTCAGCTTCTATCCCGTCGATGCCCGTGGCCTCGTTGCCTCCGCCCCCGCCGGTGACGCCTCCGTCGCCTCTCCCCGTGGCTCTGGAGTCTTCTCCGGCCAGTCGCAGCGCCAAAAGCGAGACAAAAACGCCGACTCGCAGGAAACACTCTTCTCCCTCGCCAATGACACCGGCGGCAAAGCGCTCCTCGACTCCAACGACCTATCCCTCGGCATCCGCCAAGCGCAGAAGGACGTCGACAGCTACAACAATCTGGGCTACTACTCCTCCAATGAGGCCAAAGACGGCCGCTTTCGCAAGATCAAGGTCGAAACCACCGCCCTCAAGGCCAAGCTCGAATACCGACCCGGCTACTACGCCGATAAAGTCTGGGCCAAACTCAACGACGCCGAACGCGAAAAGCAACTCGTCGACGCGCTTCAGCTTGGCAACCCCGTCACCGACCTCCCCATGGCCGTCCACCTGCTCTACTTCCGAACCGCCGCCAACCGCTA
>JANODS010000675.1:0-3115 GCA_031412835.1 Acidobacteriota bacterium
CCCTAACTCCATTCCCCCTAACATCCCCAGTACATCCAGCCCCAGCCACCAAGACCGCCGCGGCCCCCGCAAGCACCGTGCATAACCCAGCGACGGAGGCACCGCGCAAACCAACATCCCCATCGTCCCCTCCCACGTATGGTGGCAAGTCGGCTGCCCGTATAACATCCCCAACCCGCCAAACGCCGTCATAATCAGAAACATATCCGCATGAGCTGGCAGCACCTTGCGAATCTGCCAACCCAACGCCACCACCACCGCCAACAACCCCGCGGCCACCACCCATTGCGGATGCGCCGGATACAGCCAAGTCAGCACCGCCACCTGCCCCAAACTAGTCAACCAAAACGCGATCTTCACCCGCCACCTCGATGTTCAAAACGTTCAACGCCATCAGAATCACCGTAATGCTCGAAACCGTCATCAGCAGCGCCGCCGTCACCGGATTCAACCACCCCGCCGCCGCCACCGCCATGCCAACCAGATTGTACGCCAACGCCACTGCGATGTTCCGATGCAGCGCCTTCACCGCCTGCCGCGCAATCCGCAACGCCACCGGCAGCGCCCGCCAATCCGCGTTCAAATTCAGTAAGCTCGCCACCTCCTGAATCGCTGGCGAAGCCGTCGGCACAGTCATCCCCACGTGACTCGCCGCCATCGCCGGCCCATCGTTCAACCCGTCCCCCAGAAACAAAACCAACCGCCCCCGCCCGTTTAATTCGTCAATCAAAGCCAACTTCTCCCGCGGACTCTGCCGCGAATGCTGGTCCGCAATCGGAACCAACGCCGCCCGCGCCTCCCCGTCGCCCGTCGCCAACACCAACTGCAACCGGTCCGCCGTCAACGCATCAATCGTCTCCGCCAGCGCCGGCCGCAGCGTCTCGTCCAGATACACCGTCGCCGCCCTCCGCCCGTCAATCGTCACCCCAATCGCATGACGACTAACATCCGGATCCAATACAATCACTAAGTGATACGTAAGTTCCCGATCCACCACCGTGGCCGCCAACCCCCGCCCCGGCAGTAATCGAATCGATTCCAACTCCGCCGCCACCACCCCGTCCCAAAGCGGTGCCATCGCCCGCGCAATCGGATGTGCGCTTGCCCGCTCCGCCGTCGCTAACAGACGTAGTAACAACGGCTGCTGCGTCGACCAATCCAACTCTACGTCCAACGCCGCCGCGTAAGCCTCCGGTGCCGACAGCGTCCCCGTCTTATCGAACACCACCGTATCCACCTCCGCCAACCGCTCCAGCGCCTCCCCCGATCGGCACAAAATGCCCGTCTGCCGTAGTCGCGCAATCGCGCTCCAAACCGTAAGCGGCGCCGCAAACCCCAGCGCGCAAGGGCAGGCAATCACCAGCACCGACATCGCATGGCTCAACGCCACCGGCCAAGGATTCGCCTGCCAATGCCACAAAAACGTGGCGATCGTCGATGCCGTAACGGTCGGAATGAACCACCGCAACACCCGCTGCGCAAACTCGAGCGTCCGCCCCGGCCGCAGCAACCGGTCCGCAATCAGCGCCCGCACCTGCTCAATCTCGCTCCCCGCCGAAGTCGCCATCGCCTCCATCCAAATCGAAGCGTCAATCGGAAACGAACCCGCCTTCACCAAGTCCCCCGCCTGCCTCGGCCGCGCAAACGATTCGCCCGTCAAGTTATGGTCCTGCACTAACGCCGATCCCCGTAAAATCCGTCCATCCGCCGGCACCGGTTCGCCCGGCAGCACCTGTATCTTGTCCCCCACCTTCACGGCTACTCCGCCCACCGGCACCGCTAACTGCGACAGTACCCGCTGCTGCCCATACCGCCCCACTTCCCGCCCCAACGAGTAAACAAGCAGCAGCAACCCCGCCACGTCAAAGTAAGTCCCCCCAATCCCCTGAAAAAGCGAAAGCAAGCTCGCCGTAAAGCTAGCCGCGATCCCCGCCACGAACAACAGCTCCAAACTCATCCGCCGCGCCCGCAACTCCCTCCACGCCGCCCCCACCAACTCGCCCCCCAACAGAATCGCGATCCCCGCCGCAATGCACCCCGTCGCCCCTTCCAGCGCGAATCGCTCGTCGACCGTCACCTCCGACCCATTCACAGCCAAGCCCAAAACCATCGCGTTCACAGCCAAAAACGCAGCCGACCCCAGCCGCCACCAAACGCCTGCCCCGGCGCGGGGATCGAAGCAGGCGCAAAGTTCAGCTCCCGTTGGCACCTTACTTCGCCGGCTGCTTCTTCTTACAGTCGCCGCAGCAGTTCTTACACGGCACCGGCGTCGCCGGAGTGCTCGGTAAAATAGGCAGTTTCATTTCGATTCTCCTTTCGTAAACGTAGTCAACGTCTCCGCCGTCCAGGCGGCCGAACTACCCGCAAGTTCAGCCCGGACCTTGGCCACAGCGTCCTTCGAAACGGGCGGAGCCTTGTTGCCCCAGGTGTTCCGGGTATAAGTCATCACGGCGGCCAACTCCTCGTCGTTGAAGTAACTCCGCCAACTCGGCATCTCACTCGAGTAACTCGCCCCATTCACGACTAACGGCCCATTGATCCCATTAATTAAAATCGCCGCCAATCGCCGCTCATCCCCCGTCACATACTCGCTCGCGACGAGCGGCGGATACGTCCCCGCCACGCCCTTCCCGTCCGACTGATGGCACTGCGTACACGCACCAAAAACCTCCTTCCCCAACAGCATCGGATCCGTCGGAGCCGCCGGACCCGAAAACGCCGTATGGTTCGGCTGCTCGTTATACTCCTGGCCGGACCAGCTACCCGGGTTATCGGCAATGTAGTATCCCCCCCAAGCCGTAAAGAAGAAGCACATCAGAATAAACCCCACCGGCGTCGCCGTAGACCCGTCCTTCGGCTCCTCCATCTCGCGGACCGCCTGTTCGTGCATCGACAATACACGGTCCGGTAAGTCATCAGAATGCGAACTCATTGTTTAGCCTCCGGTAAGGGAAAGGTGCGGTTTTGTGCCCGTAGATACTCCACCAACTGTTCGCCCCGCGCTGTCGGCACAATATGCGTGCCTTCAGCCTGAAACGCTGGCGGCAGCGCGATTGCTCCCGACGGAGCCAACTCCCCCGCTTTGACCGTCCGAAATAGATACTGATACCGAGGC
>JANODS010000676.1:0-1491 GCA_031412835.1 Acidobacteriota bacterium
GAACCGATCGCCGAGGCGACGATGAGTCCCCAAGGCCTTTTCGAACCAGGGGATGGCCGCGGTTGGGTTGCTTTGGGACTGGTACACCCGAGCGAACGTATATTCGACGAAGCCGCGTTCCTTTGCTGTTGCGGCCTGCGACTGAGCCGCGGTTAGAATTTCAATGGCGGCGGCCGGGTTGGGCGCGCGGCGCACTTGCTCCAGCAGGGCTTTAGTGTCGAGGGCGGACAGCGAAGCGCAGACGAGACTGACCGCGGCGAGCCGTCGTAAGAACATACGACTCTTAGTCTAGAACAACACCACCCGGTAACATCGTGCGAGCGAGCAGGCAATCGGGTTCGTAACAACTCCCGCAACCGTATTAAGGCAGTACGCCAAACACCAATCCCGCTTGACTCGTCCGGCTTCCAATCGAAACCTCAATCGGTTGCAGTCCCGTCGGACAGTCGAGGGGAACCACAATTTCAACGATCAAAAACGGCATTCGAACCGACGATACCGTGGACTTGAGCACCGTCGCGGGCAAGCGGCAGAGTCGAGCGGTCACGAGCGGCGGCGGACTCGAACCGCCCATTCCATTCAACAGGATTTCAAGAATACTCCCCCGAGGACGGGACCCAAACGGAATCTGATTCGACGTCCGGAACAGGATCGGCAGCGCCGGGCTCGCTGGTGCCGTCGGCACTTCGACGGAGTGAATCGTCGTGCCGGCCCTTTGAACGGCCACGGTCGTACTGCCTTCTGGAAGCGTTGGCGGAGACACGGCGACGATGGAATCGCGACCAGCGTACACCGCCGTCGTCGCGACGCCGTTGATCAGCACGCGAAGGTCTCCGCTGGCCGGCGGCTCACCGGGCAGCGTCAAACTGCCCGTGCCAAAGATCGTGAAGACGGTGTTGGGTGCCAGCGAACCGGTCAAGAAACTAGCACTGTCCACGATGCCCGCGGCGGTGAACGGCACTGGCCGAGTCAGGAAATACGCGACGACGCCATCATGGTCAGTCAACCGCAAAGCCGATGCGCTATCGGAGTTGCCGCGTCCGAAGTAGATGCGGCTGAGCAGGGGCAGGGAACTGCTGTTCAACACGATATGGTCAAGGGTTTGCGTCTGACCGTCGAAGACGTACGAGTAGTTGTCGGCGGCGGGCAGGCGCGTCGTCAAATTCGTAAACCCGGGAAAAGTCACCTCTTCGGCGAACGAGTTCCAATCGCCGGCCGCCACCACGGGGATGTTGCTCGGCAGCAGCGCCAACTCGTCACGGACTGATCGGAACTGGGCTTGCCGCTTAGCCATCACGCGCGGGTCTTCGAGGTTAATCCGCGAACGCATATGAACACCAAGCACCGCGAAGGCCTGGTTGCCGACGCGGGCTCGGAGCAGAATCGGTGGCCGATCATGCGTCAACTGGCCGGGCTCGTATTGATCGTCCTTACCGAGTTGTCCCACCGAATCCACCGCGACTCGGGAGGCGCGGACGAGGAACCCGGAGG
>JANODS010000677.1:0-2369 GCA_031412835.1 Acidobacteriota bacterium
GTTAAGTTGGAAGCTATGGTAGACGAATTGGAACCGCGGGATCAGGCCGAGACGGCCGCCGCGGAAGAGATGGTAAGTGAAGGGGGCCCTGTCGAGGAAGCGATGGCGGCTTTGGTTGAACCTGTGGGGGAGATCGATCCCACCACCGAGCTTCAGCCGGAACCGGAAGAAGAGATCGAGCCGGAACCAGAAGTGGTTACCTACTCCGACATCGACCTCAAGGCGATTCTGGAAGCGGTGATCTATGTCACCGAGGAGCCGCTCGAAGCCAAGCAAATGGCGGCCGCCTTGCACGAACCCATCGCCCGCATTGAGTCTCTTCTCGCTGAGTTAGTGGCCGACTACGCCCGGCCGGAACGCGGCCTCCAGATCAAAGAAATCGCCGGCGGCTTCAAGATGGCGACCAAGGCCGAATTGCACGATCAGGTCCGCCTGTTCGTCAAGAACCTGAAGGCCCCGCTGAAGCTTTCGCTCGCGGCCCTCGAAACGCTGGCGGTCATCGCCTACAAGCAGCCCATCACCGCACCGGAGATCATGGAGATCCGCGGCGTCCAAGGCGGGGGCGTTCTCAAAACGCTTCTCGACCGCAAACTGGTGCAAGTCGCCGGTCGCAAAAACGTAATCGGCAAACCGATTCTCTACAAAACGAACAAGGAGTTCCTGGTGCAGTTTGGTCTGAGTTCGCTGAAAGAGTTGCCCTCGCTCAAGGAGTTTGAAGAGCTGCGGCGCCTCGCCTTCAGTGAGGAAGAGGCCGAAGCCACTGCCGAAGCGCTCGAGCAAAAGGCCGCTCCCGAACAGCCCGTCGCCGAAGAGCCCACGCCGGTACCGGAGGCGGTGTAATGCAGGAACGATTGCAGAAAATCCTCTCGAAGGTCGGCATCACCAGCCGACGCAAGGCCGAGCAGTTAATCCTGGAAGGCCGCGTCAGCGTCAACGGCGAAATCGTCGTCGAAATGGGCTCGAAGGCCGATCTCGAAACCGACCATATCAAGGTCGACGGCAAGCTCATCAAGAAGCCGAAGGGCTTGCTCTACCTCGCCCTGAACAAGCCCGCCGGCTACGTCACCACGATGTACGACCCCGAAGGCCGGCCCACCGTGAACCAGTTAATGAAGGGGTTAAAGGAGCGGGTCTATCCCGTCGGACGGCTCGATTACGCCTCCGAAGGCCTCCTCCTCCTCACGAACGACGGCGAATTCGCCAATAAAGTCATGGCCGCGCATAGCCAGCTCGTCAAAACCTACGTCGTCAAAACGACCGGCAACTTGACCCACGAGCAGGAAGATCAGTTCCGCCGCGGCGTGCCGCTCCATGGCAAACGAACCGCCCCCGCCGGACTGAAAATGGTCAAGAATCAGGAGAACCCCTGGTACGAAGTGCAGCTCATCGAAGGCCGACAGAACCAGATCCGCATGATGTTCCGATACTTCGGTCGGCTCGTCGAAAAGCTGAAACGGGTCAAAGTTGGGTTCCTCGAGTTGGGTGAATTGAAGCAGGGCGAATGGCGATCCTTGAATCCCAAGGAAGTCGCAAAATTTCGCCGGATTTTGAAGTTAGATAAGTTGGTGGCTACCAGTGAATGATGAAGCGCTCAGAGACCTCTTTTCGCGGGTGAAAACCATCGCGATCGTCGGCTTGTCCAACACGCCGAAACGACCCAGCGCCGCAGTCGGGGAGTTCATGAAGCGGGTCGGATACCGCATCATCCCGATCAATCCAGGCGAGAAGACCGTAATGGGTGAGAAATCGTATCCGTCCCTCACCGCCGTCCCCGATCAAATCGACCTCGTCAACGTGTTCCGCACGAACGACGCTATCCCCGCGCTGCTTGCTGAAATGCAGCAGTTGGGCCTCAAAGATGCTTGGCTCCAGGAAGGGGTCACCTGCGAGGTCGTTCCGAAAGGCATGCGCGTCGTGCAGGATAAGTGCCTCGCGAAAGAGTATCAACGCCTGTTCGCTTAACGCCCGGCGCTCGCCCCGATCCCGCCCTTCAGGTTGTTCATCATCGTCAACATCGCCGGCACCAGCGTGATGATGAACACCACCGGCAGGATGAAGACGACCGTCGCCAGCACCATCTTAATTCCGGCCTTGCCCACCATCGCCTCGCCACGCAACCGCCGCCGCGACCGCAGAGAGTCGGCATACACCTTCAGCGCGTGCGATAAACTCGTGCCAAACCGTTCGCTCTGAATAATCATCGCCGCCAGCGATTTGATATCTTCAATCCCCGTCCGCTGGACTAACTGCTTAAACGCCTTGCTGCGGTCCTGCCCGGCCTTCACCTGCATGACGACGGTGAAAAACTCACCCGACAACTCGGGATAGATGAATTGCATCTCCTCGCAAACCCGCGTCAACGCCTGGTC
>JANODS010000678.1:0-2699 GCA_031412835.1 Acidobacteriota bacterium
ACCGGCAGTGCCCCTCCGCGTACGCCTTCGCTCCGTCGTCCCGAGTGATCAAAATCGGCGCGGCCGAATTCTGATTCGAACTCGACACATCCGGTCGCCAATAGAACGCCGCCGCCTCAACCTGGCAAGACTGCGCCGTAATCGGTCGTCCATGCCGACTTCCCGATCCCAACTGCCCACTAATCGGCGCAAACGTCACGTTTTGCACCTCCACGCAGTTTTCACCCAGCAGCGGCCCGTTCTCAAATACGGTCGACCCCGGTCGCCCCGTCAAAGACCCATCCAAGTCCAGCAACCCGGACGGTCGCGCCCGATCCTCTGACGCCGTCGGCTGCGGATTAATCGTCGCCGCGTCCCGCTCCTTCCAAAGAAACAGCGCGGTACCCGGCTCATAGGTGATCCCCTCGGTCCAGTTATCGTATGCCGTATACGCGCCTTGCACCTCTTGAAACGCCGCGAATAAAGGGCCCGGCGACTTCGGCACAAACCCGGCGAAATGCACCTGCCGCATCCGATGCGGTCCATCGTAAAAACCAAATCCAGTCTGCGGCATATCGTCCCGAATCTGCCGCATCGGCAACGTGCGCCCGTACGCCTTCTCCTGGCTGCTCCTCGGAGTTCCCACGTTCGCACTCTCCGCCACCATCAACCCGCCGTCCAAAATCTGTCGATAAGTGAAGTTATACCCGTGTCGAAAGTCAGCTACTGTAAAGTTGCGAAAAATCGCATCGGATAAAGTAAGATCCCCCTTCCGCTGACTCGCGTCCAGCCGCGCTCGAATCCAAACCACGCCGGATTGCCCCCCCGTATCCCCCGTAATCTTGTATCCCGTGAAGTTCTCAAACACCGGTAAGTTGAACGAGTGAAAAAACTCCTCGTTCGTCCCCACCGATCCCGCTTCGTCCTGTCCCCCCTGTCCCGAAATAAACAGCCCCGTCCGCGAAGAATGTGCGACGTTCCCGTTGAACTCCCCAAAGCGCCGCCGAAACGGAGCGATATCCTGGTACCGCGCGCGAAACACCGGGATCTTCCACGTCTCTCCGACTGGCCGACTCAGCGGCATGTACCAAAACGCGGATCCCTCGCTCCCCGCCGCCACGTTCCCCCGGAACTCATTATTAGGATTCGAAATCCAGAACGTCGCCGGCCCGTTGAAGGATAGGTCCGATGCCAGCAGTTGTTGGCCCGCTCGCGGTCGCCGTGATACCAGCCCGAGGTTGCCCGTAAACACGTTCCCCTCCTCCACTCCGTCTTCGAGAAAGAAGCCATGCCCCACATGGTCAAAGCACACGTTGTCCTTCACCACCGCCTGATGCGACGCATGAACCGTTACGCACCGGTTGTAACTATGGTGGATCGACGATTGTTCAACATACTGCCCCTCCACGCTTCCCATCATGTGCCAATGGACCGGATAGCGAGCGAGCCGGCCCCGCTGGCCCATCCGGTTCAACTCAGCCCCGGAAAGGTAGAGCTTCGCCCCCGTCATAGCCATGATGTGGCCGCCGAAGCCCGCCACCGCGGATAGTTCATCGCCTTCAATCACGATGTTACGCGACAGCAGCCCCACCTCCGCCCGTTCGTCGAGCGTCGTTAGTCCGGATAAGTTGTTATTCGGAAACTCTTGTAACGTGCCCCAGTGCAAGTAAGTCAGCGGTTCTTCCAGAGTCACCGTCTCCCCGTCCACCCCGGCCACGGTGCGCTCTTCCGCTTGGTCCCAGTAATAGTCGGTGGAGGCGATCACTACCCGGTCGCCCGACCGCCAATTCGGGGCCGCCTCGAGCAACAACTCCGCGTCCCCCGCCCGAGCGTTCCGCGCCAACCGCAGCCACGACCGGCGGGTCTCGCCATGCAGCTCAATAATCCCGCCAGACATGGCCGCCAAAAACTTCGTCCCCATACCCATTTCGTTCGACTCCGTCGCCCCCCCAGTCAGTGTGATCCGCAGCAAGTTCGTAAACGGCTCCGCGGCCGTCCCACAAACCAGCCGCCCGCCCGCGTGGACCATCACGAACCCGGCTCGTACCCGCAAGTCTCGCGCCGCGCAGGCCAACTCCCCGGCGATCGTCAACGACGCGACATCAATGTCCCGATCCAACACGATGCGCTTCCCAGCGGGAATGTTCACCGCCGTCCCCGTTTCCGGAATGCCACCATCCCAGGAAGCTGGATCGGACCAATTCTGCGCCCAACCGGTCGCTACGACCAACAAAAATAAGTTCGCGAGTCGCCATCCAATCTGCATCGCACTTATTTTATACTCAAAACTTGACCGAGAGTCTCTGTGTTTACTGCGGATCCAACGGGGGGCGCGACCCCCGCCATCGCGCCATGGCGCGTGCGCTTGGAGAACAGATCGCCGCGCGTGGCCTTCGTCTCGTTTACGGTGGAAGCCATCTCGGCTTGATGGGCGAATTGGCGGACGCCGTCCTCCTCCAAGGCGGACAAGTCACGGGCATCGTCCCGGAGCTATTGGTCGAGAAGGAAGCCGCCCATCGCGGGCTGAAGGACCTCCGGATCGTCGGCTCCATGCATGAGCGCAAAGCGTTAATGGCTGCGCTTTCCGATGGTTTCATCGCCATGCCCGGCGGCTTCGGAACCCTCGACGAGCTCTGCGAAATACTGACCTGGGGCCAGATCGGAAGTCACGAAAAGCCGATTGTCCTGTTCAACTACGACGGTTATTTCGACCATCTCCT
>JANODS010000679.1:0-1725 GCA_031412835.1 Acidobacteriota bacterium
GCCGCCGCCCCCGGTTCCACCGCCGCTCCCGACGCCCCGCCCTTCAACACCCCTTCCGATGTCCGCAAATCAAGCTTCCCCTGCGGCGTCCCCGCCCCATGACAAGCCAGGCATTTCGCCTTGAAGATCGGCATCACGTCCGTCTCAAACGTCGGCGCGCCAAAGGCGACAAACGAAACCAAGCTGAAAAGTAGGAGCCGCATCACTATAGAGCCTATCGCAACTACTCCGCCCGCATCGCCGTCATCGGATCAATCCGCGACGCCCTCCTCGCCGGCACATACCCCGCCACCAGTGCCACCATACCAATCAAAACCAACATCGCCGCAAAGCTCACCGGGTCCTCCGCCGAGACGCCATACAGCAGCCCCCTCAGCCACCGCCCCATCGCCCAAGCCCCCACCGAACCCAGCACCATCCCCACCCCAGCCAGCGCCAAAGTCTCTTTCAAGATTCGTGCCTGCACTGAACCCGCCGACTCCCCCAACGCCATCCGAATCCCAATCTCGTTTGTTCGCCGCGTCACCGAATACATCACCACCGCATAGATCCCCAGCGAAGCCAAAGCCACTGCGAACGCCGCGAAAGCCCCCAGCATCGTCACCAAAAACTTCCGCTGAGAAACCGACCGGTCCACCAACCCCTGCACCGTCCGAAACGCATTCGCCGACAAATTCGGATCAATCGGCTTCAACGCCTGCCGCACCGCCTGCGTCAACTGCGCCGGAGCCAACGTCGTTCGTAGCACCAAGTCCACCGTCGGGAAGTCCCCCGTCTGCCGAATCGGAATGTACATCTCCGAGCCAGACTCCTTTTCCAATGCCAAATGCCGAACGTTCCCCACCACGCCCACCACCCTCCGTCCATTCTTGCCGCTCGCGATGTACTGCCCCAACGGATCCTGCCCCGGCCACAGTGTCTTCGCCAGCGCCTCGTTGATGATGATCACCGGGTCCGTTTCCGGCGTATCCCGCGCCGTAAAGTCCCGCCCCGCCCGCAACGGAATCCGCATCGCATCGAAGTACCCATCGCTCGAAACCCGCACAAACGCCAATGGATACTCTCCCCGCTTGTACGTCTGCCCCCGCGCCCCCGCCCCCCACGTCCGGTTCCGCCCCAGCGGCAGCGTATCCGTCAGCCCCGCCGCTTCCACGCCCGGAATCTCCCGCGCCAACCGCAGCGCCTCATTAAAATACGCGTTCCGCTTCTCCGCTGTCGATTGCTCCCGACTCGGGTCGATCCGCATCGCGGCCGTGTGTACCGGGTCGAACCCCAGGTTCACCTCCATCAGCGCCAGAAAGCTCCGAACGAGCAGCCCCGCTCCCACCATCAGAATGCACGCCAGGGCAATCTCCGTCACCACCAGCCCATTCCGCAGCCGACCCTTTTGCCTGTTGTCGCTCGCGCCCCGGCTGCTATCCATCAACGCACCGCCCACCTGCAGCGCCGGTGCCATGCCGAACAACACCCCCGTCACAACCGCCCCCACCACGCAGAAAACCGCCGCCCGCCAATCCAAGTGCACCGTGTTCAACAACGGCACGTTCATGTCTTCCAACCGCGCTAGCGCCGCCGTCCCCGCATAGGCAAACGCCAGCCCCACCACCGACCCCGCCCCCCAAAGCAGCAAGCACTCCGTCAACAGTTGAAGCATAAGCCGCCCCCCCCCCCCCCCCCCCCCCCCCCCCACCCCCAACACCCTAGGCCCACCCCGCAACCCCGCCC
>JANODS010000680.1:0-4404 GCA_031412835.1 Acidobacteriota bacterium
CCCCGGACGTCCGCCGAGCCGTATTGGACCAGGCCCGCACCGCCAGCGACTCCACGACCCGAGTCCACATGGCCGCCCTGCTCTACTACCTCTGCGGAAAAAGCAAGGAGCCCTTCGATTGGGACTACCGCCCCTACTTCCTCCGTTTCAACGACGACACCACCGCCGATTTCCGCCCCGCCTGGACCGAACTCCGCGACGTCCTCAAAGACTTCGAAGCCTCCCGTCACTAGCCCCCGCAGCCCTAGCACCGCCCCACCCCCGTAATTTTTCGACGCCTAGTGAGCGATTGACTCTGCTGCCAACGCCCTTAAGGACAGGATGAATTACTTCATTGTAATCACGCTAACCGGATGCCTGAGCGGCCTCTACCTGCTCTACAATCTGGTTTTCGCCAGCGCAATGAACGGCCTCCTATCGTTTATCACCCCTCCAACACCCATCAACGAATTCCGCATCCTCTGGTCTCTGGCTCCGATCCTCATCGCCTTAGCGATAAATGGCTGCCTACTCTGGGACCATCGCGTCGGAAGCCGAGCCTGGGGAATCACCGCCCTAATCACCTGCGGCGCGACAGCGAGTTTCGCGAGTTTCGTATGCTGGGACATTCTGAAGAGTAAATTATGAGCAAACAAATAGTTGAAGCACCAAACAGCACCGACTCCTATCGGTACGAGACCCTCGGCTACGTCGAAGCCTACGACGCCATCCTGAACAGCGACTACGCCTTCGTCGCCTATAAAGAAACCGAGAACAACGGCGACTGGCGAGTTCGCATCACCGGGCACCAGACCGCCGGAGCCGTCTTCGAGCCCGCCGCGATCAAGTCCCAGGCCCGCGCCGCCGGAGCCCAAGGCAAGCCCTGGTTCCAATGGGGCTACAGCTTCGACCCCAGCGACGGCGACAAGCGCAACATTCAGTTCCGCGTGCATGTTACGAACGGCAAGGCGTCAGCGATTGAAATGTTTGTCCAGCTCCGCAAGTTCGACGGCTCCTCCGACGAGCCCCAGTCCGTCCAGTTCCCCTGGCCCGAATAACACCATCACCCCACTGCGCCACCGCCACAAACCATGGCGGCGGCGCAGTTTTGGCAAACTCAAGAGTGCTCCCGTAAGCAAGTTGTCGAATCTTCCCCCTCCAACCGAAGTTGTTACCGCGCCCCGCGACCCGGGCACCGCCAACCCGCCCCTACTCCTCACCCGAGCGCCACCCGCCCCTGAAGAGGCCCCCTGCGCCGCCACACACTTCCACCACCTCGCGACCCGGGCAAGCCGATGACCAGGCCCAAAACGAAATCAACCAGATTCCCGTAGCCGACGAAATCCTCCACTCGCAGTTGCCCATCTCCCCCAAAACCGCCCTAAAACTCCAACGACACCACCAGCCCACCACCCAAACCCCACCGATCCCCCGCCCTCAACCCCAAGAAGGCCTACACTGGGAGCAGAACAGCTATGTCTACTCCTGTCATTGATATCGAAGAAGGCTTCGGCGGCAACCGACGCCGCTCCGCGTGGGGAAAAGGAACCCTCATCGGCCTCCTCGTCGTTCTCCTCTTCAGCGCGAGCGCCATCTGCCGCACCATCATCGATTTCGAATGGTGGCGGGAAGTCGGCCAAACAGACGCCTGGTGGGCCCAGTTCTACTACCAAACCGGCCCACGCATCGCCGCCACTCTCATCGCCTTCGTCCTCCTCTGGGTCGTCGTCGCTCGCGCCATGAAAGCCGCCGGCTCCGGCCTCGGTCGCCACCCCATCTACGCCAAAGTCGCAACCCTCGCCACCTTGGCCATCGGCTGGGTTCTCGCCAGCATCTTCTTCTCAAGCTGGGACACCGCCCGCTACCTCGCCAGCTCCCAAACTCCCCCCACTGGAGTAGCCGACCCCTTCTTCGGCAAATCCCTCGAATTCTACTTCTTCGAACTCCCCTTCTACGAGTCAATCGCCTCCTTCGCCGTCGCCCTCTTCGTCGTCGCTACCCTCCTCCACTTCCTCGTCAGCCAACTCGCCTCCGCCGGTTCCCTCTTCCGAACCATGGGCGAAGGACAGTTCGAAATCGAATGGAGAAACCTCAACAGCGGAGGTGCCGGCACCCGAATCCTCGGAGCCTGCGCCCTCATCGCCCTCGCCGGCCAGTTCTTCCTCAACCGCTATGATCTCGCCTTCGAAGATCACGCCTACCTCACTGGTGTCGATTACGTCGCCGCCAACGTCCGCATCCCCCTCAACTGGCTCATCGTCGCCGCCGCCCTCGCCGCCGCCGCCCTCGTTGCCGCCGGACGTGGCAAGTTAGCCCTCGGCGCGCTGATCGTCCTCCCCCTCCAAAGTGTCCTGCCCGGCATCGTCAACTCCGTCTACGTCCGGCCGAACGAACTCACCCTCCAACGCCCCTTCATCCAGTACCACATGGATGCCACCCGCGAGGCCTACGGGCTAAAAGGCTCCGCCAAACCCAAACTCTTCAAAGCCAACCTCGACACCGCCCTCGACGCCAACAAACACCGCCACCTGCTCGAAAATGTACGACTCTGGGACTGGCAAGCCTTCCACGATACCGTAAGCCAAATCCAACCCCTCCGGCCCTACACTTACATCGACACCGACGTCGATCGATACACCATCAACGGCAAGCTCCAACAGGTCATGCTCACCCCCCGGGAACTGGAGATCCAGCAACTCGGTGAAGCAAAAAATCGTTGGCCCAACCGCCACCTCGTCTATACCCACGGCTACGGAATCGTCCTCGCCGACGCCAACAAAATCACCCCCGACGGCTTGCCCAGCCTCATCATCCAGGACGCGCCACCTAAAGTAAATGTCCCCGGCCTTAAGCTCACCCGCCCCGAAATCTACTACGGCGAAGTCGAGCACGAACCCGTCTTCGTCCGCACCGCCCAGCCAGAGTTCAACTATCCCTCCGGATCCGAGAACATGCACATCCACTACGATGGCACCGGCGGGTTCCCCATCGGCTCCTTCGGCATGCGTCTCATCGCCGCCATCGCCTACACCGACCCGAACATTATCCTCACCGGGTCCCTCCAAAGCGATAGCCGCATGATGATCCGCCGCAAAATCAGCGACCGCCTCGACACCCTCGCCGGCTTCTTAACCTGGGACGAAGACCCCTACCTCGTCCTCACCAAGGAAGGGCGCCTCGTCTGGATGGCCGACGGCTATACCACCTCCAGCTCTCACCCTTACTCCCATCCCGTCCGCACCTCCCAAGCCGGGCGGATCAACTACGTGCGCAACGCCGTCAAAGCCACCGTCGACGCCTACTCGGGCGAGACCAATCTCTACGTCTTCGACGACAAAGACCCCATCATAAGGGCCTGGCAACAGTTGTACCCCAAGCTACTCCAACCGGCCGCCAAAATGCCCGCCGAGCTCCGCGAACACGCCCGCTATCCGGAATGGCTATTTCGGATCCAGGCCGAAATCCACCTCGCCTTCCACATGCAAGATGCCGAAGCGTTCTATAACAAAGTGGACGTGTGGGACATCGCCAATCGGCAAGGCGGAACCGCCGTCCGCCGAGCCAGCGGCGAAGGGATCAGCCAGGACACCTCCACCGGCAAATCCATCATGACCCCGACTTATGCCATCGCTGACGTACCCGGAGACGATTCCGACCGGCCAGAGTTCCTCCTCATGTTGCCTTTCACCCCCCGAGGAAAGGACAATCTCATCGGAATGATGATCGGCCGCAGCGACGGTGCCAATCTCGGAGAACTGGTCTTCCTGGAGCTCCCCAAAGAGCAACTCTACTACGGCCCCATGCAGATTGAATCCCGCATCAATCAGGACCAGACCATCTCCAAGGACTTGACGCTCTGGAACCAACAGGGCTCTCGGGTTGTCCGCGGACAGATGACCGTCCTCCCCGTCGACAACAAGTTCTTCTTCGCCCAACCCTTCTACCTCCAGGCCGACCAAGCCCGCATGCCTCAGTTGAAGAAGGTGGTCGTAGCCGTCGGGAATCGATTGATTTACACCGACACCTACGACCAAGCCCTCGCCGAGTTGGGAGCGGCCGCGGCTTCAGCCAAGAACATCGAAGCCAGCCCTGCGCTAACTTCAGAGGCTAAACCCCCAGCCCCGGATTCGAGCGGCGCAATGGACCCCAGAGTGAAGCTACAAACCGTCCGACAGAAGATGGACCGTTACCGCCAGTTAGCCGCCCAAGGCAAATGGGCCGAAGCCGGTCGCGAACTCGAAGCCATCGACGCCGAACTACGCAAGTAAGAGATTAGCCGTTGACGCCAACGCGGCTCTATCCGCCCCATCGCCGCCGCGACAGTAACCTCGAACCAACTAGACCCGAGCCCACTCGGCACTAACCTCGGAGGCCAAGCCCCCAACCTCGGACTCGACCGGCGGAATGGACCCCAGAGTGCAAGTC
>JANODS010000681.1:0-2059 GCA_031412835.1 Acidobacteriota bacterium
CCGACCCCCGCGCTCTCCATCTCATGCGGCAAATGAAAATCGTCCTCGCCGCCGGCGAAGCCGATTTCTGCCGCCCCGAAAATGACCGCCTCAGCCGCATCCTCCATGCCAAAGATATCCCCCATACCCTCGACATCTGGGGCGACGGTGCCGGACACGATTGGCCCGAGTGGCACGCCATGACCACCAAGTTTTTCGGCTAAACTTGACTCACATCTTATGAAGCGCATCGGAATTCTGTACGGCATGGAGACTACGTTTCCCCCTGCCCTCGTCGACCACATCAACGCCCGCGCCATCCCCGGCATCGTCGCCGAACACGTCCGCATCGGCGCATTCAAAATGGCCGAATCCTACGGCTACGACGTCATCATCGATCGCATCTCCCACGACATCCCCTTCTATCGCGCCTGGCTCAAAAACGAAGCCCTGTGCGGAGCCCGCATCATCAACAACCCCTTCTGGTGGTCCGCCGACGACAAGTTCTTCAACTACGCCCTCGCCTCCAAAATGGGCGTCGCCACCCCGCGCACCGTCATGCTCCCCCACAAGAGCCACCCCGAAGGCACCACCGCCCAGTCGATGCGCAATCTCCTGTACCCGCTCAACTGGCAAGAGGTGTTCGACTACATCGGCTTTCCCGCCTTCCTCAAACCCCACCTCGGCGGCGGCTGGAAATCGGTCTACAAAGTCGACAATCCGCAAGAGCTTTACGACGCCTACAACGAGACCGGCACCCTCGGCATGGTCCTGCAATCGGAAGTCAACTTCGTCGAATACTTCCGCTGCTACGTCATCGGCCAGGAGAAAGTCCGCATCATGCCCTATGACCCTCGCCGCGCCCCCGCCCACCGCTACGTCCTCGATCCTCCCACCTACGATCCCGCCCTTCTCGCCCGCGTCGAAGCCGACGCCCTCAAGCTCTGCCGCGCCCTCGGCTACGACCTCAACACCGTAGAATTTGCCGTCGAAAACGGTATCCCCTACGCCATCGATTTTCTTAACCCCGCCCCCGACGCCGACGTCAATTCCGTCGGCGAAGAGAACTTCGATTGGGTCATCAGCGCCGTCGCCGACCTCGCCATCAAACGCGCCCTCGATGACGCAAATCCCAACACCGAATACCGCTGGAACCGCTACCTCGCCGGAGCCTAACGCACCCATGAAGCCTGCCCTCTCGATCGGCATCGAAGAAGAGTTCCAAACCATCGACCCCGAAACGCGGGATCTCCGCTCGCACATCGAAAGCGAACTCTTCAACGAAGGCCGTCTCATCCTCCGCGAACGCGTCAAGCAGGAGATGCATCAGTCCGTCTTCGAAGTCGGCACCTCCATCTGCGCCAACATGCAGGAAGCCGAACGCGAAGTGAAGCTCATCCGCGCCAACATGGTCCATCTGGCGAACAAAAACGGCCTCCTCCTCGCTGCCGCCGCCACCCATCCCTTCGCCGACTGGCGCGACCAAAGCATCCACCCCGACGCCCGCTACGAAACCATCGTCGAAGACATGCAGATCGTCGCCCGCGCCAATCTCATCTTCGGCCTCCACGTCCACATCGGCATCGCCGACCTCGAAACCGCCATTCACATCATGAACGCGGCCCGCTACTTCCTGCCGCATATCCTGGCTCTTTCCACCAACTCCCCCTTCTGGCGCGGCATGCACACCGGCCTCAAAAGCTACCGCTGCAAAGTCTTCGATAAGTTCCCCCGCACGAACATCCCGGACTACTTCTCCAGCGCCCAGGAGTATCAAAGCTACGTCGCGCTTCTCGTCTCCACCGGCTGCATCGACAACGCCAAAAAAATCTGGTGGGACATCCGCCCCCATCCAGTCTTCCCTACCCTCGAATTCCGCATCTGCGACCTCCCTCTCCGCGCCGACGAAACGCTCGCCATCGCCGCGCTCATCCAAGCCACCGTCGCCAAGCTCTACCAACTCCACGCCCGCAACCAGACCTTCCGCCTCTATCGCCAAGGTCTCATGATGGAGAACAAATGGCGCGCCCTACGCTACGGCATTGATGGCAAACTGATCGATTTCGGCAATGGAACGGAA
>JANODS010000682.1:0-5051 GCA_031412835.1 Acidobacteriota bacterium
GAACTGCGTGCTGTTTGCGACGTCGTCGTTTTGGCAGGGCGTAGACGTGCAAGGCGAACAGTTGAGCTGCGTCATCATCGACAAACTGCCGTTCGCGGTGCCGTCGGATCCGGTGGTGGCGGCGCGGACGGACGCCATCAAGAAAGCCGGCGGCGAACCGTTCCGCGACTATCAAATTCCGCAGGCGGCGATCGCGCTGAAGCAAGGCTTCGGGCGGCTGATTCGGAGCCGGACGGACCGTGGCGTGCTGGCTTTGCTCGACCATCGGATCACACGGCAGCGCTATGGCCAGATCTTTTTCGACAGCCTGCCCGACTATGCGTTCACGACCGAGATCAAAGACGTAGAGGAGTTCTTCCGTGTTTGAAGTTAACGTTGAAGCGGTGTTTCCCGCGGCGCACGCGTTGCGCAACTACTATGGCAAGACGGAGCCGATCCACGGGCACAACTGGAAGCTGCGCGTGACGATTGAGGGTCCGGAACTGGATTCGATGGGTTTGCTCGTCGACTTCATCGGGCTGAAGAAATCGATCGCGCGGGTGCTGGGTCGGCTGGACCACCAGTTTCTGAACGAGGTGAGCCCGTTTGATGTGATCAATCCATCGGCGGAAAACGTGGCGCGGTTTATCTGCGAGGATCTGGGCCAGGATCTGCCCGCGCTGCAGCCGGAGACGGCGGTGCGGATTGCGCGGGTGGAGGTTTGGGAGATGGACCAGTGCAGCGCGGTTTATAAGCCGTGACTTGCCGGGTGGGATGCGGCGCCTGTTGCATCGCGCCATCCATTTCCACGCCGATGCCGAAGATGCCGGAGGGGAAGCCGGCCGGAGTACGCTGCGCGCATCTGACGACCGAGAATTTGTGCGAATTGTTCGGACTGCCGACTCGGCCGGCGGTGTGCGTGAGTCTGAAACCGCAGCCCGAAATGTGCGGCACGGACGCGACCGACGCGCTCGTCCGGCTTACTTTACTGGAAACTCAGACAGCGCCGCCTCGAACAGATGGCCCATCCGCTCGCGCTTCGTCTTAAGGTAGAAGTCGCGTTCCTCCATCGGCTCGGCGATCATTGGCACGCGTTCGTACACCGCGATTCCGCCCATTTCGAGGGCGGAGATTTTGTCCGGATTGTTCGACATGAACTGCACCGACTTCAGGCCGAAATATTGCAGGATGGCGACGGGCAATTCATAGTTGCGCAGATCGGCGGCGAAGCCCAACTGCTCGTTGGCTTCAACCGTATCGGCTCCAGCGTCTTGCAGGGCGTAGGCCCGCAGCTTGTTCATGATGCCGATGCCGCGCCCTTCCTGCTGCTCATAGAGCAGGATGCCGCGACCGGCGACTCCGATTTTGGCGAGCGCCATTTCGAGCTGCTCTCGGCAATCGCAGCGTAAACTATGGAAGACATCGCCGGTGAGACACTGGGAGTGAATGCGGACGAGCGGCGGTGCGCCGTCCAGGTCTCCCATCACCAGCACCACGGCTTCTTCAATCCGGTCTGCGAAATGCCCCACGAAGCCGAAAATTCGGAAGTCGCCGAAGCGGGTCGGGAACCGGGCGTCGGCTACTTTTTCCAAACGAAACACACTCATATTATAGGGTTGAATGCTCGAACAACATTTAGCAGTCTTGCTGATGAAGCTGGCGGCGGCCGCTTCGCTGGCGAGTATTCTTGGCCGATCCGGCCTATTTGTTAGGATGCTGCTGCGCGAAGAAAGAACCATGGAACAGCAGTTTCGGTTCGCGGCGATCCTGGCGTTGCTGTTCGGAGTGGGCGTGGCGGGGCGGGTTTTGACCGATAACGCTTACTTGGCGTTGGACCTGGGGCTGGAAGGGGCGCTGCTGGCCGGGGTGCTGGGCGGGTACTTCACGGGCCTCGTGGGCGGGATTCTGATGTCGCTGCCGGCGGTGATCGCGGGAGAGTATTTGAGCATTCTGTTGTTCGCCGGGGTGGGCGTGTTGGGCGGCTTGCTGCGCGACTTGGCACCGACGCCGGACAGCGTATGGAGCTTTTCGCCGTATTTCGACCTGACCATTTCCCGGCTCTTCCGCCGGAAATACGATACGCGGGTGACCGCTTTTCACTTGGTATTTTTGCTGACGATTTTGTTTGCGGAGCTGCTGCGGTGGATTACTGACCGGATCGTGGAGGATCGGCTGTTCTATTCGATCTACGCGAGTTGGACCGATCCGGACTGGGGTTCCGAGGCGTTGATCTGCGCAACGACGGTGTTCGCCGTGGCGCTGCCCTTGAAGATTTGGAACACCATTCGAACCGACCTGCTGCTGCAAGAGCAGCAGCGGTTGGTGACCGAGGCGCGTCTGCATGCGTTGACGAGCCAGATCAACCCCCATTTTCTGTTCAACACGCTGAACACGGTGAATGCGTTGATTCGGACGAATCCAGACCAAGCCCGGGGCGTGGTGGTGAAGCTATCGAACATTCTGCGGCGGCTGATGAAGAAGAGTGACGCGATGACGCCGTTGCGCGATGAGCTGGGGTTCATCGACGACTACCTGTCGATCGAGATGACACGCTTCGGCGATAAGCTGCGGTTCGAGCGAGAGGTGGAACCAGAGACGCTGGACCAGTTGGTGCCGGCGATGTTGATTCAGCCGATTATCGAGAACAGCATTAAACATGGGCTGGCCGGCAAGATCGACGGCGGCAGGATCCGCCTGGCGGCACAATTTGTGAATGGACGGATGAAGTTGCAGATTGAGGATGACGGCGTGGGGGTGCCGGAGGCGAAGCTGGCGACCATGTTCGAAAGTGGCATTGGCGTGAGCAACGTTAATGAGCGGTTGAAGGTTTTGTACGGGGAGGATTACCGGATGGTGATCGACAGCCGGGAAGGCGAAGGCACCAAGACGGAGATCGAATTTCCGGCTTCGCGATCAGGTCCCGCATAGACTGGCGGCGAGCGTGATACCGTCTCTTTGGTGTCTGTTGCCGCAAGGAGGAACCGCTATGTCGAATCGTCGAGAGTTTGTCGGGGCGCTGGCCGCCACTTCGTTATTCGGGGCCAATGAAAAAATTACGTTCGGCGTCATCGCCACTGGCGGCCGGGGCCGCTATCTGCAGGAGCGCTTTCAAAAGCTGGGTGCGCAGTGCGTCGCTATCTGCGATATTTACGGGCCAAATCTCGACAAGGCCGCCGCGATTTCGCCAGAGGCGCGGCGCTTTGGGAACTACCACGAGCTGCTGGCGCAGAAGATGGATTGCGTCGTCATCGCTTCCCCGGACCATCAACATTGGCCGATGCTGCAAGCGGCGCTGGCGGCGAAGAAGGACGTCTATCTTGAGAAGCCGTTGTCGAAGTCGCTCGAACAAAGCAAGATCATGGTGGAGGCCGTGCGAGCCTCGAAGCAGGTGGTGCAGATTGGGATGCAACGGCGGAGCGCGCCGGCGTTGATCGAGGCCAAACGGCTGGTGGATGAAGGGCTGCTGGGCCAGATCACGCTGGTGAAGCCGCAGTGGAACTGGAACATCGCCGCGGAGCTCGACAATAGCCGACTGCCAGGCGAGTTGAACTGGCGGGCCTTTCTGGGCGATGCGCCGAGCCGGGAACTCGAACCGATGCGCTTTCGCAAATGGCGCTACTTCTTCGACTACGCGGGCGGGAACATGACCGACCAAGGGACGCATCTGATGGACGTCACTCAATGGTTCACGCGGAATACTTCACCGCTAGCAGCGCAAGCGTCGGGTTACGTAGCGAAGATGAAAGGGGCCGAGCACCCGGACGTGTTCTCCTCAATTTTCGAGTATCCGAAGATGCTCGTGACGTGGACGCTCGACTATGCCAACTCGTATCAGAACGGCTGGTCGATAACATTCCAGGGCGATGAAGCCACGATGGTTCTGGACGATTCTGGCTACGCTGTCTACAAGGAACCGTGGAAGCGGGACGCTCCGCCGATCAAGCAGGCGCAGGCCCCGGTGCCGATGGAGCCGCATATTCAGAACTTCTTCGACTGCATGAAAACGCGGCAGGATCCGAACTGCACGGTGGAGATTGCCGCGGCCGCGGTGGCTGGTCCGCACATGGCGAACCTGGCGCTTTTTTCCGGCAAGAAGTTTACCCGCCAAGCGTAGGCCCGGCGGCGTCTACACTAGTATCTAGCTTTATGACAAGACGAGAGTTGCTCGGAGCGGTCGCCAGCGCCAGCTTGGCTCAGTCCGCGGAGATGCCCCGGCCCCGCGCCGGTCGTGTCGATATCCTGCCCATCGGCCAAGTGAAGAAGGGCATGCAGGCGACGGCCTGGACTGTGTTCGAAGGCACGGAGCCAGAGGCGGTCCCCATCGAAATCATCGGCGTATGGAAGAACGCTTGGGGCCCGAAGCAGGACATCATCATCGGCAAGATGGGCGGCAAAGCGCAGCGGACGAACGTCGCCGGCGGGATGTCGGGCAGCCCGGTTTACGTCGATGGCAAGATGATGGGTGCCGTCTCGTTGCGGCTCAGCGTCTTCTCGCCCGATGCGATTTGCGGCATCACCCCTATCGAGCTGATGCTCGAAATCAACGACTTCGATCAGTCGCGTCCGTCCGACGCTCGGCTGCCACAGGGTGGTACGCAGCAGGCGCGGCTTTCCGTGCCGACCGAAATGCAGCAGGTGATGAGCGCGCCGTACATGGTGCCCATCGAAACACCGCTGACGCTGAGCGGCTTCCAGACCGAGGTGCTCACGCAGTTCGGCCCGATGTTCCGGCAGATGGGTTTGAATCCGGTGCAGGGTGGGGCCTCCGCCTCACTGCAAGCGGCCAAGCCGGCGCTGGGTTGGGAAAAAGCGCTGCAGCCCGGCGATGCGATCGCCGGGGTACTCGTCAGTGGCGACATGAGCATGACGGGCCTGGGGACGGTGACCTACAACGACGGCAAGCGCGTGCTCGGCTTCGGCCATCCGTTCTTCAACCTCGGCCCGGTGAGCATGCCGATGAGCAAGGGCGAAGTGCTGATGGTGCTCTCGTCGGCCTTTCAGCCGAACAAATTTGCGAACGCGACGGAGATCGTCGGGGCGCTGCGGCAGGATCGGCATAGCGGCATCATGGG
>JANODS010000683.1:0-1135 GCA_031412835.1 Acidobacteriota bacterium
ACCGTCTGGATAAACCTTGTAAGTGGCCAAAGGAAGGGCGACCGGGCGATTCCCGCCCCCGGCCTGCAGCATGGAAGCCAATCGCCGAAATTCGCTCACGCTGGCCGAACTGGGGAAGTCCAGCTTCCGTACGATGATCCCATAAGCCTTGTTCCGCTGCTTTACCGTCTCCAATAGCTTAGCCTTAAGCTGCGCCAGCGGGATACTTTCACTTGCCTTGATGATCAGGTTGCTGATCAGCGCCGAGCTAGCGCCGAACGATCCCGGTAAGCGAGCCCGTCCGTTGGAACCCTCAAACCCTCGCACCGGCTGCCGCGTCAAAAGGAAATTCTTCAGTGTCCCTTTGCTTACAATCGGCAGCACTTGGGGAACCACCCCTTCCATGTCGATCTCATAGCCACCAAACAGCCGCCGCCCTTGCGCATCTTTCGCAAACGGGTCGTCGGTGACCTCGAAGTACTCCGGCATGATCCGCGAACCAATCCGGCCTTCGAGATCCGAAGGCGGCAGGTTTACCGGACGCCCGGGCTCAGAAATCGGTGCCCGCAGCGGTGCCAGATTGCCGCCAAACAGTTGCGCCAAAAGTTGCCCGGCCGCTTCATTCTCAAACAGCACCGGACCGGTGTAGCTCTCCCCTAGCGGCGCGTCACACGCCGCCGTCAACCGCTTGGCCATCTCGTGAATCGCCGCTGTCAACTGAGCGTCCGACGGCAGGCCAGCCGCCTCGAAGGCGTGAAACGTCAGGTAGTCGCGCAATGGCGTCCCGTCCGCGGCCAACGCCTCGGCCCGCACGCGCAGATTTACGATGTTCTCGGGCGTCCGGAAAAAAGTCCCTTCCGTGTTTCCGAAGTAAGCTGTCGCTAAACCCTCTTCGTACTCGACTCGCGAGTCCAGGATTTTCGGATAGGCGGTGAAGAGCGCGGAAAGATTCCGCACCCGATCATTGCCCCGCTTCTCATCAAGTTTGATCTTCGGCACCGGAAGAATCTTCACAGCCGGAGCCTGCTTCGCAAAGTCGTTCAGCTTCTCGGCCTGCGTTACATTCTTCATCGCGGCCCGCTTCAGCGAAAGCGTCTCGACCGCCGCCTTGTAACTCCGGTCCGTCGCCAGCCAAAGGTCCTGCCGTATCTGGTTG
>JANODS010000684.1:0-2579 GCA_031412835.1 Acidobacteriota bacterium
GTACTTGGCGAGGTATTCGCGGTGTTCGGGAAGGTTGTAGCCGGCGGCGTGGAGCTCGACGCCGTCGAGCATTTGGACGGCTTCGACGAGGTTGTGGAGGCCTTTTTCGGGGGCGATGCGGGCGAAGAAACCGACGCGGAAACCGGTGTGGGTCTTGGGGGCCGGGGCGAGGCCTTCGAAGTTGATGCCGAGGGGGACGACGTGGACTTTGGCCGCGGGGAGGCCGAAGTAATCGGTCATGTAGCGGGCGTAGTATTCGGAGGTCGCGAGGAAGGCGTCGACGTGTTGGATGTTGGCGCGGATGAGCTCCATACTGCGGGATCGCCAGGGTTCGGCGAGGCCGTCGAGAAAGAGATCTTCGCCTTGGAGGGTTAGGACGACGGGGGCTCCGGCGACGCGCTTCATAGGTTCGGCGAAGGAAATCAGAAGGGCGAAGGGGAGGCTGATGACGTCGGGCTTGGGCTCCGTGGCGAGCCAATCGCAAAGTTTTTCGAACTCTTTTTTGATGGGGCCGTGCTCGCCTTCGAGCATCGAGACGGTCATTTCGCCGAGGAATTTGGGGTCGACGCCGACGGAGCGTTGGGAGGCGAGGCGGAGGGCGGCGTTCGAGTCCCAGAGCTTATCGAGGAACTTGGGGGTGTGGCGGAAGAGGGCGGATTTTTGCTGGAGATAGACGCTGACGCCGCCGAAGAAGACTCGGTTAAGGCTGTGATTGACTTCGTCGGTGAGGGTGGGGGTGTAGACGGGAACGAGGACAACGTCGTGGCCGGCGGCCTTTAGCGAACCGGCCAAGGCGTTGTCTCGCATGCAGGAGCCGCAGTACATATTGGCGGCCCCCGCGGTGATATAAACGATCTTCAACTAGCCCACCAGTTCGGGCACCGCTTGGAAGGCTCGGCGCGAGTACAGGTGGTCGAACAGATTGCCTTCGTGGGGTTGATCCCACGAGATCTTCATGGTGGAAATGGCCCCCAGGTTCAGCCGGCCGATATGCGGGTTGGCGAGCAGACGCTGGTGGAGTTTTGTGTCGTTGGTAAGTGCCGTGCAGACAAGCGTCGGGCCGAGGCAGTGGGGGAGTTCGTGCGGTTCGACTTGAACGACGCTGACATGGGGATAACCGAACTCGCGGTTGGCCATAGAGTGCTCCTTGGAGGAGACGTGAATGACCGAGGGGAGCAGGTAGGTGCAGCCTTCGAAGACGGCCACACGGTCGGTGCCCCGCACCTTGGCGCAGAGGTCGACGGCATCGGCGTCGAGTTCGCTATCGACCATGGCACTGATGCGTTTCGCAACGTCGGGGTTGGCGAGCGGGGCGACGGTGGCGTGGGGATCGTCCTCGGCGGTGGGCTTGATTTTGGCTAAGCGCTCGGCGAGGGCTTGGGCCAATTCGCGCCCGTTGCCGGTGGTCCAGATGCTGGAGCAGTTGACGCAGGAGCGACCGGAGTTGTTCGAGACGGAGTCGACCATGAGGTCGAGATACTTGTCCCAGTTCGCGGCGCCATCGTCGGCCAGGATGATCTTCGAATAGCCGGGGCCGTGGATTTCGATGCGGGGGTCGCCGCCCCAGGCCTTGGCCGCGGCGACGTCGCCGAAGAGCATTCCACGGCCGGTGCCGCGGAGAACTTCCGCGCCGCCGGCGTGGCTCGTGGGATAGTAGCCGAAGACTTCGGCTGGGACGCCGGCTTTGACGTAGGCCTGGATGATGCGATAAGGCGTCCAGGGTTCGGAGCTGCCGGGCTTGAGGAAGAGCGGAGTTTTGAGGGCGATGGCGGGGGCCCAAAGTGAATGCACGCCGGGGGAGTTCGACGGGAGGATGACGCCCATCGAGTCGCCACGGGGGAAGAAGCTGAGGGCGCGACCGTCCATTTCGCCGCGACCGGTATCGAGCATGTCGAGATCGGGGAGGCGGGTGAGGCCCATGAGCACCGTTTCCATGGAGGCGAGGACGCCCGCGATTTTATCCATGTTGCGGCGGACCATGACCCAGGGTAGGCCGGTGGTGGCGGAGACGGATTCGACGAATTCCTGCGGGGATTGGGGGAGGTCGTCGTTCAGAAAGTAGCCGCTGGCCTTGCCGGCCATAGTGATCAATTCGCGCGTCGTGAAGCCTTGCAGAATGGCGGCTGCTTCGTGCTGTTGCAGCAGGTCTCGGCGGATGAGGCCGACGTTCGCCTGGCTGATTTCGACGTAGGGCTGGCGGGTTCTGTAATGGATGGCGGTGGAGACGTCGACGCTGCGGTAGGGCTTGCCGTACCGCAAGATGGGGAGGTGGAGCATGGGTTAGTAGACCCCCTCAACGACCGACTTCTGGAAGCGCGAGAAAGGGCGAACGTTGCGGACGCCGTCCCAGGGGTACTGGTCGCAGGGCGCTTCGCGTTCGCATTCGTCGCGTTCGAGGAAGCGAGGGATGAACGTTTCCTTCGTGAGCGTGGTGAGGCGGACGCGACCGGTTTCGCCGTAGTCGACGAGCTTGGTGGCGTCGTCGAAATCGACGACTTCGAGCATGGCGCGGGGGCAGGGCGGGTAATAGATAATGGCCCAATTATCTTCGGGCGCGGGGGAGCGATGGGTGGCGAGAC
>JANODS010000685.1:0-5472 GCA_031412835.1 Acidobacteriota bacterium
GGCAAGGAGAGTTGAGCGGTGGCGGTGGGGAAGAGGAGAGTCAAGGACCGAAGATTAGTCAGGTGAACCCGCGGATCCACGACCGGTTGTATTGGATTTTGGGTTTGACGTTCGCGATTATGGGCATCGGGTTTGTGCTGCTGTATAGGGCCCAGGAGCCGAAGCGATAGATGCCTGAGCCGGTGCTGGCCGTTGACCATGTCTACAAATATTTTGGGGACTATCCGGCTTTGCACGACGTTAGCTTTTCGCTGAACGGCGGGGAGTGTCTGGCTTTGATTGGCCGCAATGGGGCGGGCAAGACGACGATGCTGAAGATTTTGGCGGGCTTATCGGGCGCGGCGCAGGGCGAGGTTCGGCTGTTTGGGGATTCGCCTCGGCAGGCATCGGCGCGGCGGCGGATTGGGTTGCTGGGGCATGGAATCGGCGTCTACGACGAACTGACGGCGATGGAGAATTTGACGATTTTTGCTCAGCTTTACGGCGTAACGGTCGCCGTGGCGCGGCATTGGCTGGAGCGGACGCAACTGGCGCACGTGGCCAACGCGCCGGTGCGGGAGTTTTCGCGCGGGATGCGGCAGCGGCTGGCGGTGGCGCGGGCGTTTCTGCATGAGCCGGCGCTGTTGATTTTGGACGAGCCGTTTACAGCGCTTGACGACCGGGCGATTGCGCTGCTGCAGGGGTTGCTGGCGGAGGCGAAGGCGGCGGGGCGGACGATCATCATGTCGACGCATCAACTGCGGGAGGCGATGGAATTGGCGACGCACGTGGCGTTGATTGAGCGCGGGAAGCTCGTCCATTTCGGGGAGCGGACGCCGGAGATGCTGGCGGATCCGACCTATGTTTACCGGACGTTTGGAGCTGCTTGAATGATTTTTTTGCAGATTGCCGCGAAGGATTTACGGAGTGAACTGCGGACGAAGGAATCGCTGAACGCTTCGCTTTCGTTTGCGGTGGTGATTTTGCTGTTGTTTAGTTTTGCGTTCGACCCTTCGAGCGAGGCGGTGGCGGAGTTTTCAGGCGGGTTGCTTTGGCTGGTTTTTGCGTTTGCGGGGGCGCTGATTTTGAACCGGAGCTTTGCGCGGGAGTTGCCGAACGACTGCCTGGAAGTGTTGATCGCGAGCCCGGTTTCCGGGGCGCAACTGTTTCTTGGAAAGACGGTGGCGAGTTTTGTGCTGCTGATGATCATCGAAGTGATCTGCCTGCCGATTTTCGGGATTTTTTATGACATTACGTGGATTCCGAAGGCGCTTCCGCTGCTGGGGATTTTTGCGTTGGGGACTTGGGGGATGACCGTGCTGGGCACGCTGTTTAGTGCGTTGACGGTGAACCTGAGTCTGCGCGAGTTGATGCTGCCGATGTTGCTTTACCCGCTGATGTTGCCGGCGCTGATGGCGGCGATGCGGCTGACGACGATTCTGCTGGCGGGCAATGAGATTGGGGGCAGCGACGTGGTTTGGCTGCGGCTGCTGATTGGTTTCGATATCATTTTTACTGCCCTGTCGCTGGCTTTGGTCGAGACGATTCTTGTAAGGTGAACTTTATGACGAAAAATATTCGACTCGGTCTGGGCGCTTTCGCTGGACTGCTTCTTTTGCGCAACCTCTACGTCATTGTGTTCAATCTCCCGGATGAGATGGAGCAGGGGCCGATCTATCGCATTTTTTATTACCATTTACCGGCTTTCTTCGCGGCGATCGTTTGCTACATGACGGCGCTGGTGGCGAGTTCGCTGTACTTGATCAAGAAGAACCTGCGTTACGATGCCATCGCGATGGCTGCGACGGAAGTGGGGCTGGCGTTTGCGGCGGTGAATCTGATTACGGGGATGATTTGGGGGCGGATTAGCTGGGGCATCTGGTGGGCTTGGGACGCGCGGTTGACTTGGGCGCTGATCTGCTGGCTCGTCTACTTCGGATACCTGATGCTGCGGCAGGCGATTGATGACCCGACGGAACGGGCGAAGAATTCGGCGGTTCTTTCGATTTTCGCGTTTGTGTCGGTGGCGATTACTTACAAGGCGATTGAGTGGTGGCGGACGCAGCATCCGGGGCCGGTGCTGAGTATTCGAACGGGTCAACAACTGATCGATCCGGTGATGGAGAACATGCTCTATATGAACTTTCTGGCACTGGCGACGTTGGCCGTTTTGATGGTCATCATTCGTTTGAACCAGGAAGAAATGCAACGTCAAATCGACGGTCTGCGCCGTCGGGCTCACGCGATTTAACAGGACTGAAATGGACGATCGGAATATACAGTTTATGTTTTGGGGCCTGGCTACGGCTTGGGGCTTGCTGGCGATTTATGTTGTAATGCTTGCTGCGCGAGAAGGGCGGTTGAAGAAACAACTGGAAAGCCTGAAGCGCATGATTGAGGAGAAACAATGAATCGCCGTCAACTGCTCGGCCTCGCTGCCGTAGCGCTACCTGCCCGCCATGTGGCTGCTCAGGAGAGGGTGGCCAAGGCCGTCCGTGGTTTGCCATCGCCGAAGATTAAAGACGTCAGTGTGATCGCTACCGCACCGGGCGGTTTACGGTTGCCGGTCGTGAAGATTACTACCGACCAGGATGGGCTGTATGGATATGGCTGCGCGACATTTACGCAGCGGGCCGATCTGGTGGTGGAGGCGGTGAACCGCTACTTAAAGCCGTTCTTGATTGGCAAACCGGCGGATCGGATCGACGATATTTGGCAGGCTTGCTATAACTCGTCGTATTGGCGGAACGGGCCGGTTTTGAACAACGCGATCAGCGGCGTGGACCAGGCGCTGTGGGACATTAAGGGCCGGCAGGCGAACATGCCGGTGTATCAGTTGCTGGGCGGGAAGTTGCGCGAAGCGGCCGATTGCTACGGCCATGCGAGCGGCAATGAAATTCCGCAGGTGATCGATGGCGTGCGGAAATACATGGACCAGGGCTTCCGGCATGTGCGGGTGCAGGTGGGGATTCCGGGGATGGCGGCGTACGGGTCTGGCGGGCAGACGGATACGAAAGTGCAGGCGCTGCATACGGGTCCGGTGTATGAGCCGGCGGTGTATATTCGGCGGACGTTGAAGCTGTTTGAGGCTTGCCGGAAGGAGCTGCCGGAAGAGTTGGAACTTTGCCACGATGTGCATGAGCGGATCAGCCCGACGCAGGCTTTGCAGATGGCGCGGGACGTTGAAAAGTTTAAGTTGTTCTTCTTTGAAGACCCGCTGAGCCCGGAGGATATTGCGTGGTTCCGGATTATGCGGCAACAGACTTCGACGCCGATTGCGATGGGCGAGTTGTTCAATAGCCCGCACGAATGGAGCCCGTTGATTGAAGAGCGGTTGATTGACTACATCCGCGTGCACGTTTCGCAGGCGGGTGGGTTGACGCCTTGCCGGAAGATGGCGATTATGGCTGAGCACTACGGCGTGAAGACGGCGTGGCACGGGCCGGGCGATGTTAGCCCGATTGGCCATGCGGCCAACGTGACTTTGGACTTAGTCAGTTATAACTTCGGGATTCAGGAATATAGCCCGTTTAGTGAGCGCGTGCGGGAAGTGTTTGACGGATGCCCGGAGATGAAGAACGGCTACTTGTACGCCAATGAGAAGCCGGGTTGGGGGATTGAGATTAACGAGAAGGCGGCGGCGAAGTATCCGTTTGGCTTCGGAGAGAGCGGCGACCGGAAGGCCAACAATGGCGGTTGGGGCGAAGTGCGTCGGCGGGATGGGACGATTATCAAGCAGTAGTTAGGCGTCGGAGGCCTTCGGCGAACGTACCTGGTTCGGTGAGTAAGCTCACGACCAGGTATGGGCCGCCTTCGAGGTCGAAGAAGTAGCCGGGTTGGACGAGGACTCGATGGTGCTCGAGTAAGTGGAGGGCCCATTCTTCATCCGAGCGGGTGGCGGGCATGCGGAGGATGGCGCACCAGCCTCCTTCGATTCTTAGGGCCGCGGGGAGTTGGGCTCGGTTGGTTTTGAGGCGTTGGAGGATTTGGGTTTGGACGCCTGCGGCGAGGAGTTCGGGGAGCGCCCATTGGACGGGGGTGGAGATGGAGAGATAGGTGTCGGCGATGAGCTCGAGGCGGTGGCGGGCTTCGGCTGCGCCGGGGCCGGAGATGCGGATCCAGCCGGCCTTCATCTGGGGGAGGCCGGCGGATTTGGAGAGGCCGTCGAGGACGAAAGTGAGGACGCGGCCGTTGTCGCCGAGGGTGGGGAGAGGGTTGGGTTCGAGGGCGTAGCTCGAGAAGACTTCGTCGGAGATGAGGGGGAGGCCGAGGGAGGTGAGTCGATCGAGTTCGGCGGGGGAGACGAAGGAGCCTGTGGGGTTGTTGGGGTGGACGACGAGGATGGCTTTGGTGCGGGGGGTTATCTCGGCCTTGAGGGCCTCGTGGTCGATGAACCAGCCTTCGGCGTAGCGGAGGGGGTATTGCTTGACGCGGACGCCTTCGAGGCCGGCTAGGAGGTCAAATAAGGGGTATGACGGGCGGGGGGCGAGGACTTCGTCACCGGGGTCGCAGAGGAGTTTGAAGAGCCAGGAGTAACTTTCGCTGGTGGAGGCGGTCATGAAGTCGGCGCGGGTGGCTTGGAGGGCGACGGGGAGGCCGGCGGCGTCGGGGGAGTAAGTGAGGATCTCAGGGTGGTGGAAGGCGGCGAGGATGCGGTCGGTGTCGTAGGTTAGGTCGACCTTGGTGGGGTTGGATTCGGTGAGGTCGAGGTATTGGCCGCGGAGAGCCTCGGCGCGTCGGGAGAGCGCGTTGGAGGGGGTGTTCCAGGGTAACCGGGAGGAGAACATGCTTGTTATGATCGCACTATGAAGCTGGTTTTCCTTGGTTTGTTGGGGGTTGCGCTGGGGGCGCAGCCGGTGACGAATGCGATGACGCATAGCCCGGGGTCGGGGCCGGAGAAGGGGCATTTGATTGTGATGGGGGGCGGGGCGGTGGGCGCGGCGATTCTGGATCGGTTTGCGGATTTGGCGGGGGGCTTGGATGCTCCGATTGTGGTGATTCCGACGGCGGGGGAGGGGATGGCGTCGCTGGAGCGGCATGGGTTTACGAGGTTGGCGCGGCTGCATACGGAGGATCGGAGGGTGGCGGATTCGGAGGATTTTGTGGCGGCGCTGCGGGGGGCGAAAGGGGTTTGGATTGAAGGAGGGCGGGAGTGGGAGTTAGTCGATAATTACTTGGGGACTAAGACGGTGAGCGAACTGGATAAGTTGCTCGGGCGGGGCGGGGTGATCGCCGGAGGGACGATTCAAGGGAGTTACTTAGTGCGGGGGGCGCGGGAGGGGAATTCTGTGATGATGGCGAAGGGGTATGAGGAGGGGTTTGGGTTTTTGAGGAACGTGGCGATTGATCAACATTTGAGTGGGCGGCACCGGGAGGATGATCTGGTGCCGGTGATTTCTTTGAAGCCGGAGTTGCTGGGGATTGGGATTGATGAGGGGACGGCGATCGTGGTGACGGGGAACTCGTTTTCGGCACGGTGTTCGACCTGGCCGA
>JANODS010000686.1:0-3366 GCA_031412835.1 Acidobacteriota bacterium
CTGAATAATCATCGCCGCCAGCGATTTGATATCTTCAATCCCCGTCCGCTGGACTAACTGCTTAAACGCCTTGCTGCGGTCCTGCCCGGCCTTCACCTGCATGACGACGGTGAAAAACTCTCCCGATAGCTCGGGATAAATGAACTGCATCTCCTCGCAAACCCGCGTCAACGCCTGGTCGAGCGCCAAGCCCGTACCCAGCACGATTCCCAGTAAGTCCACTGTATCGGGCAGCGACTCTTGCAACTTGTTCCGATACCGCTTCATCAGCCGATAAAGCACCTGCTTCGGCAGTAACCATCCCAGCAAAAACGCCGGGGCCAATCCCAGCGCCCGCGAAAAAATCGGCTTATCGTCCGGCTGCACAAACCAAGAAGCCAGCAGCAATATCAGCAGGAAAATCAGGTTGAACATCGCGTAGTAAGCCACGGCTTCCCGCTTCCGAACCCCCGCCTGCCGCAGCAACATTTCGCTCTCTTCCAGTACGCTATCCACGCCCGGTACTAAATTGATGATATAGAGGAACCGTTCCCAAAAGCCCGTTCCGAACTGGCGCTTCGGCTGCCGAGAGCTCGTCCCGCGACTCACCGCCATCAGGATGTCCAACCGGTCTTCCAGCGGATTTTCCACCGGTTGCAACAGTTGGAAGCCGCTCCAGAGCAGTGCCGCCACCGCGGCGAAACAGACGATAAAAAAGAGTACGGAAATCATATTTTGGGGCTCGACAACTTACGAATCACCAGAATTCCTAGCGTCTCGGAGATCACCGCATAGGCAAAGAACTTACTCCCAACTTCGTCGTTCACCAGAATATCGATATACTCCGGCTTCATCACCCACAGCGCCAACGCAAAGAAAATCGGCATGCCGCAAAGCAAAGCCGCCGACCACCGTTGCTGCGCCGTCGCCGCCTTCATCTTCTCTTGCAGCGCCAACCGTTCGCGGACCAGCGTAGATAGGTTCTCCAGCACGCTCACCATATTGGCACCCGTCTGACGCTGCAGAATCAAACCCGTAATGAAAAACTTCAAATCGATAATGGGAATTCGTTCGCCCAGGTTATGCAACGCCGCATCCAGCGTCGAACCCAGCGCCATCTCCTCCATCAGCTTCTTGAACTCCTGTTTCACCGGGTCAGCCGCTTCCGTCGAAATCGTTTCCAGACCCGACTGTATGTTATGACCCGCCTTCATCGACCGGTTAAACAGGTCGATCGAATCCGGTAACTGATGCTCGAACTTCGCCAGCCTCGACGCGCGCTTCTGCAGCACGAAGAACACCGGGATAAACCCAATCAATCCAGCAAACAGAATCCGAATCAACATCTGCGGTATAAACAAACCCAGCAGAAAGTAGAACACGACTAACAAAATAATACAAACGCCGATGATATCCGTCGCCCGATACTTCAGATCGCCCTGCTGAATCCACTTCTGAATCCGCCCCACTACCCCGCCCCAACTAAACAGGTCCGCCAAAAACGCAAACGAACCCCGCTCCTCCCGCCGAACCAAGTCCCCCCGACCCGTGGCCCGAATGCCATTGCGCGCCCGCAACTCCCGCAGGCGAGATCCCAGCACGTCCGCCGCCTGCTGCTGCGGCACCCGATAGACATAATAACCCGCCGCTAAAAACGCCGCGCTGAAAATGATAAACGAGACAAAGAAGAAGCCCATCTAGTCGACCACCTCGTGGACCTCATCGTAAATCGAATCATCCAGCTTCGTGCCGTAGGCCTTAATCCGCTGCCCCACATGCGGCCGATAGCCCGTTCCACGGAATCGCCCCAACACCCGACCTCCAGCCGAAATCCCCTCCCGCTCAAACACGAAGATATCCTCCATCTTCACCATGTCCCCTTCAATGCCCACCACCTCGGCAATCGACACGATCTTACGCGTACCGTCCGTCAATCGCGAGCAATGCACCACTAACTGCACCGCGCTCGCCAACATCTGCCGAATCACTCGATCTGGAATCGACGAACTCGCCATCATCACCATCGTCTCTAAACGCGAAAACGCATCGCGCCCCGTATTGGCGTGGGTCGTCGTCATCGATCCATCATGGCCCGTGTTCATCGCCTGCATCATGTCCATCGCTTCCGGCCCACGACACTCGCCAATCACAATCCGCTCCGGCCGCATACGCAGCGCGTTGATTACTAAGTCCCGCTGCGTAATCGCCCCGGCCCCTTCGATGTTCATCGGCCGCGTCTCCAACCGCACCACGTGGTCCTGCGCCAGAGTCAACTCGGCTGTATCTTCAATCGTCACAATGCGTTCATCCTCGGGGATAAACCGCGACAGCGTATTCAACATCGTCGTCTTGCCGGAACCCGATCCGCCAGATACAACGATATTCAACCGAGCCTTCACCGCCCCGGCCAAAAACTGATACATCCCACTCGTAAACGTCTCCAACTTGATCAGGTCGTCAATCGTCAACTGCCGCTTGCCGAACCGCCGAATTGACATTACCGGCCCGATCAACGACAGCGGCGGAATCACGGCGCACATACGGCTGCCATCCGCCAAACGCGCGTCTACAATCGGCGAGGAATCATCAATGCGCCGCCCAATGTTCGACACAATCCGGTCAATAATCATCCGCAAATGCGCCTGATCCTTGAACCGAATGTTCGTCTCCACCACCTTCCCGTTCCGTTCCACGTAAATCGAATCCGGGCCGTTCACCATGATGTCGCTGATCGTCGGATCTTTGAACAAGATCTCTAACGGGCCCAGCCCGAAGATCTCATCCAACACCTCTTCAATCAGCCGGTCCCGTTCGGAATGCGTTAGCGGGATATTCTCTTCCCGCACAATCCGTTCGATGTGAATGCCCAACTGCTCCCGCACGCCGTCTTTGTTCAACGCGCGCAGTTGGTCCGGCGTCAAAAGAAGCAACAGTTTCCCGTGCACCTTCGAGCGAATCGTATTCCACCGGTCATTGCCGGAGGCGGGCCGAACTGGAGCGCGGGTCGCCATCCCGGGTTATGCCGCCTGCTCCCGCTTACCGGCCGTGGCCTTATCCACAAACGCCCGGAGCGTCTTATCCATCTCCGCAAACGTCTGCCGATCTGTAACTAACGGCCGAGCCTTGTTAATACTCGCGAGGATAGCCCCCGACTCCGGCACCCCGTAGAAAATCGGTTGATTCAAAGTCTGCTTTACCTGATCCAACCCCGCGATCAGCCCGCTCGGCCTCTTCTGGTATTTGTTGACCACGATCTTAATCTGGTCCTGCGTAAATCCCAGTCGCATCAAGTAACCCAAATACCGCTGCGCATTGCGCACGGCGGGGAACTCCTGCGTCGTCACGAGGAAGACCGACGTCGAAACCTGCAACGCGGCCAACGCCAAA
>JANODS010000687.1:0-1564 GCA_031412835.1 Acidobacteriota bacterium
GCGAGGGGGAAGATGAGCCAGCCGAGATGCGTCGTGAGGGCGGTGGCATTGCGGAGTTTGTTGAGGAGGGTTTGGAGGCCGTATTGGGAGAAGTAGCCGGTGAGGACTTGGGCGGGGAGGGTGCCGGTGGAGGAGCGTTCGAAGAGTTGGAAGGCGGCGATGGCGAGGGCCGGGGTGAGGAGGACGGGCCAGGCTTGGCGACTGTAGAGGAAGAGGATGGGGATGAGGACGACGGCTTGGTAGGCGGTGAGGGCGGCGAGGGCGAGGGGGACGACGGCGAGGTAGGGACGGCGGCCGGTGTAAAGGGCGATGGAGAGGAGGAACCAGGCGAGGAAGGGGACGTCGGTTTCGAGGCTGTTACCGTTGATGACGAAGGCGGGCGTCGAGAGGAAGAGGAGGGTGGCGGTGAGGGGGTGGGGGGTGAACCGGCGGGCGAGGACGAGGGCGGAGAGGGCGGCGATGAGGGAGAAGGGGATGTAGGCGGCGTGGAAAGGGGCTTCCTTGATGTCGCCGACGAGGGCGAGGAGGGCTCCGAGATACCAAGCGTTGAAAGGGCCGTGGGTATGGCCCTGCATCGACACCATTTGCCCTTCGAAGGCGAAACGGACGTGGAGGGGGTGGAGCGGTTCGATCTGCGCGTGTTGGGCGCTGAGGAGGTAGTAGGCATCATCGCCCTGGATGGGGTGATGGAGATACGGCACGCGCAGGGCCAGGACGATGGCGATGACGAGCAGCGCGTGCCGCATGGAAGGGTTAGCCGAGATAGGCTTGGTAGTCGGCGGCCGAAAGGAGGCCGGCGAGTTCGGCGGGCTGGGAGATCTTGACCTTGATCAACCAAGCTTCGCCGTGGGGGTCGGAGTTCAGCTTTTCGGGTTTGTCGTTGAGGCCGGAGTTGACCTCGAGGACTTCGCCCGAGACGGGGGCGTAGAGGTCCGAGACAGCTTTGACGCTTTCGACCGAGCCGAAGGTTTTGCCTTGCTCGATCGTAGCGCCGACTTTGGGGAGGTCCACAAAGACGATGTCGCCGAGTTCAGACTGGGCGTGGTCAGTGATGCCGATGGTGCCGGTTTCACCGGCGGATAGAACCCATTCGTGCTCTTTGGTGTAGCGGTAATTTTCTGGATACATGGGTTATTTCGCTCGCTTATAGAAGGGTGTGGGAACTACAACGGCCGCGACGGCCTGATTGCGAATCATAACTTGAATCGCCTGGCCAGCGGTGGCTTGGGCGATGGGGAGGTAGCAGAGGCCGATGTTTTTGCCGGTGGTCGGCGAGGGGCCGCCGCTGGTTACCCAGCCGGCTTTGGTGCCGTCGATGGAGACTTCGTAACCGTCGCGGCCGATGCCGCGTTCGGTCATTTCAAAGCCGCAGAGTTTGCGGGAAAGGCCGGCGGCTTTCTGTTCGGCGAGTTTGGCGCGACCGCAGAAATCGCCTTTGTCGAACTTGACGATCCAAGAGAGACCGGCTTCGAGAGGGCTGATAGTGGCGTCGATTTCGTGGCCGTAGAGGGCCATGGCGGCTTCCAGGCGGAGAGTGTTGCGGGCGCCGAGGCCGGCTGGCTTA
>JANODS010000688.1:0-3900 GCA_031412835.1 Acidobacteriota bacterium
GAAGATCGGGCGTCAAGCCTCGCGCCAAATCGTGCGCAAAGCTCCCATGCCGAACAATTTGCACCGTGAAAAGCCGCTCGGCGCCTATACGCGGGCGCTGACGGTTGCGCCTGATGCGCCCGCGGCCCTCACTTTGCGCTATCGCGATTAGCGCTGATAACTGTTTGGCCTTCCGCGAAGAGAACCTACGGCGACGCTCAAACGCCCGGGATCGGAACGGTAGTCAGTTTGTTGAACAGCTAGTCGATTGCGCATCCTACCGACTCAGCCCAATCGTTAACGGGAAGGCGCTATCCTAAATTTATGAGCGGCCAAACGAAACAACTATTGGAGGCGTTCGACGCGCTGCCAGCTGAGGGAAAAAGGGTCTTTACCTCAGAATTTCTCCGTATGACGATTCCGTTTGACTCCGGTCCCCTCGACGATCAAGAGACGACAGACGCCGCTGATCGTCTCTTCGGGATGCTCGACGCGGAGGAGAATGACGCCCGTTCGCGGTGAGGTCTGGCTTCTGGATCTTGGGATGGTAGAGAAGGTCAGGCCGACGCTGATTATTAGCGCAGGTTTGGCGATCTTGACCGGGCCCTCATGACGGTTGTGCCGCATACAACATCTCTTCGCGGTTCTCAGTTCGAAGTTGTGGTTCCGGTGCATTTCCTATAACCCGGCGCGTTTCTTGTGCAAAACGTTTCGACGTATCCGACCGTCCGTGCAATCCGAAGGCTGGGTGTCCTAAAGAAAGATCAAATGGAGATTGTAAGTGCGGGCCTTCTGAAATGGCTAGGATACTCGCGCCCCATCCCGCCGATGAGTTGAGCGCCGTCGCCTTGCTGTACAACGATCAAAGCCGGAACAGCCGCTTCGAGTTCTCGTAGAGGATCTTGCGTTCGGCGGCTTTGTTCGGGGCTAGTCTGCGGATGGTTTCGATCTGCTTGCCGCCGCTGCAGCGGTCTCCTTTGCCGTCGCGGTCGCTACAGTCGCTGGCGTAGAGAAGCTTGTTCTGATGGCGGTCCAGAAATCCTCGGGCGTGGTCCTCGTCGCGCAGCAACGCATTCAGCCCGCTGCCGGCGCTCATGTCGGCGAACATGTTGGGGTAGTCGGCTAGATATTTGTCGGTGATGCCGCCGGGGGTGACCTTGGTCCGCGGATAGAGATCTTCCTGCGTCAGGGCCGCGTCGATGTTGCCCCACCAGGTCTGCGCGTGACCGATGAAGTTCACCGTCGGATATTTTTCGAGCACGCGATAGAAGCGGTTGAAGCCGAGGTTGTAGGTGTTGTGTTCGAAGTGCAGCAGTATCGGCACTTTGAAGTCGCGGGCCAACTCGGCGATCGCGCGCACCTCGGGGCCGTCGCAATCGAGCGGGAACTTCTGTTCGCCGATTCCGATCGCGCCCATCTTCAAATATTTTTCGATTGTCCGCCGCGCGTCCGGCTCGTCCGGCGCTTCATTGGCGAAGAACTTGAAGCGCCGCGGATACTGCTTGGCTAAACGCACGCAGATGTCGTTGCCACCCGCTCCGGCCGCCAAGCCGTACTTCTTCCCGGCGGGCAACAGGATCGACAAGGTCACCCCCATCGTCTCCTGGTGCCGCACCAATTCCTCATCGGTACGCCCGGTATATGGCGTGTGTTGGTGAATGTCAATGATCGGTTCGGGAGCCAGTAGCGAGGCTAGGAAATTTCGACGGGTCATCCGCTTTATTATGGAAGATTGGGGACGCAACAAGCGAGCACATCCGACCGGCTGGGGTTTATTGATTGGACGCGAGGCATGGCCACGCTGGTCATGCTGCAAGGGCACGTCTGGGAGAGTTTTACCGACAAGAATCTGCGTGACACGGGCGTCTATGTTTTCTCCCAGTTTCCAGGCGGCGTGGCTCCGGCGGTGTTCTTGTTTCTGGCCGGGGTGACGCTCGCGTTTCTCGTCGATAGCCGAGAGAAGCGGGGCGTCTCGCCTTGGGGTCGTTCCCTGGCAGCCCTACGCCGGGCTGGCTTTCTGGGTGGTCTGGCCATTCTCTTTCGCTTCCAAATGTGGGTGTTTTATTATCCTTTTGGAGCTTGGTCAGACATCCTGCGCGTCGATATTCTCAATTGCATGGGGGCCGCCTGCGTGATGCTGGCCCCCGTAGCGGCGCTGCGACGGATGCAGCGAGTGCGTGGTGCGCTGTTCATCGGCGCGGTGATCGCCTTCGGCGCGCCCTTCATCAGCGACTGGAAAGCCTTGGCACCGAATGACCTTTTTCGTAGTTACTTGGCGCCGGACTATAGCGGCTTCGCGCTCTTCCCCTGGGGATCCTTCGTCGCGTTCGGGATGGCCTGCGGCACGGCGTTTCGGTTGATCCCGGAAGCGAGTCGCGAGCAGGTGATGCAGTGGGTTGGTTGGGCTGGGTTCGTTTTGGCGTTCCTGTGCCAATATATTTCCAACCTGCCGTACGGCCTCTATCCCAATAGCGAATTCTGGCTCGACAGCCCTTGCCTGACGCTGATCAAATGCGGCGTGATACTGATGGTCTGCTCGTTCGCCTTCTTTTGGAATGAGTGGTCACCTCGTCTGCGCGAAGCCGCTGGCAGTACGCTCCGGTTCAGCATCCCTCGCCAATTGGGCACGACCTCGCTGCTCATTTACTGGGTCCATATTGAGATCGTCTACGGCCGTTGGTTCGAAAAGCAGAAGCAAAACACGAGCCTGGGCATGACCTTTTTCGCGGCCGTCAGTGTTGTACTGCTGATGATCGCGCTGTCGTACGGAAAGACGGCGCTCGTCAAGAGCGACTGGTTTGACGTCAACGTAAGGCGAAGACTTTCGCGACAATAATCCAGCCCGCCCGCAGGCTACTGCCCAACTGCCCCGATACCTTGTTCACCCCGGCGCGGCGGACCCCGTAGGACACCGGAACTTCGATCACGCGCAGGCCGAGCTGCAACGCTCGGATCTGCATTTCGATGGTCCAGCCGTAGTTGCGATCCCGCATCGCCAGCGCTTCCAGGCTTGATCGGCGAATCGCGCGGAACGGACCGAGGTCGGTGTAGCGATGGCGGTAGACCAAGCGGATCAACACGCATGCCAGCCAGTTGCCGAACGCTTGATGGGGCAGCAGCGCTCCGGGTTCGGGATTGCCCAGTGGTCGCGATCCCAGCACGAGATCGGCTTCGTTCCGTAAAATCGGATTGAGCAACCGCGGCGCTTCGCGCGCGTCCTCCGACCCATCGGCCTGCATGAAAGCCACGATTTCCACTTCGACCGGCAACAGCGCGATCGCCTTCAAACAGGTTGCCCCGTAGCCCCGCTCGGGCTCGAAACTGACGAGCGCGCCGTTGGCCGTTGCGATTTCGGCGGTTCGATCCGTGGAGCCATTGTCGGCCACGATGACGTAACGGAACATGCCTTCGGGGATTCCGGCCAAGGTCGTGGCGATGCATTCCTCTTCGTTTAGAGCAGGGATGATGAGCGCGGCATGCATTCGGGACTACAATCTAGCATAGAGGTCGTATTCGATGTCAGAAGAAATGGAGCAGCCGCTGCCCGTCGAGCGCCACGCGATGTGGGGCGCGATGGCGTGGTTGCGCGACCTGCTGTTCAGCGTCGTCATCGCCATCGTCATGATCCTGTTCCTCTACCAGCCCGTGAAGGTGGAAGGGACGAGCATGATGCCGACGCTCGAGGATCAGGAGCGGATCTTCATCAACAAATTCGTCTACAAATTCGGCATCGGCGAGATCCAACGCCTAGATACGGTGGTTTTCTGGTTCCCCAACGACCCTTCGAAGAGCTACATCAAGCGGGTGATCGGCCTGCCCGGCGATACGGTGGAAGTCCGCGAGGGGATGGTGTTTCTGAACGGACAAGTGATGGACGAACGCTATGTCCCGCTCGAATTTCGCGATGGGCTAACGCTGGCC
>JANODS010000689.1:0-1940 GCA_031412835.1 Acidobacteriota bacterium
CCTATCACTCGGGTTCTTGGTGTTGCTGCGGGCGGGATGGGTGACCAAAGAGACGATTCTCGATTTGGGCACAGTGTTTCGGGTGGTGGTTGCGTTTGCAATTGCGACCTTTGAGACGGGGATGCCGATTGAAGCGGATCACCCGGTGCGGGGGATCTCGGGCGTAGCGTTATGGCTTGTGTTTACGGGGTTTTTTTTGCCGAACTCGCCTTTGAAGGCTGGGGCGGCGGCGGTGGGAAGCGTGCTGGCATGGCCGCTAGCCTACTGGGTGAACTTAGAGGTGAACGGGTTTGCGGCGGCTCCTTGGAACCGGTTGTTCATCTGGATTCTGCCGATTGTGGTGATGGCGGTTTGGTCGTTCGTAATCAATGCTCGGGCGATCAGGATGGAGGTTTCGACGCACAAGGCGGAGGAGTTGGGGAGCTACCAGTTGGACTTCATGATTGGGAAGGGAGGCATGGGAGAGGTATGGCGGGCGCGGCACAAGATGCTGGCGCGGGATGCGGCGATCAAGCTGATACGGCCGGATATGCTGGCGGGTTTGAGCGGTCGGCAGGAGAGCGTGATTCGACGGCGGTTTGAGCTGGAGGCGCAGGCGACGGCGTCGCTGCGGAGTCCGCATACGGTGGCGCTGTTCGACTTTGGGCAGACGAGGGATCGGTCTTTTTACTACGTGATGGAGCTGTTGGACGGGGTGGATTTACAGACCTTGGTGGACCGGTATGGGCCTTTGAACGAGAGCCGGGTGGTCCACATTCTGGTGGATGTTTGCGAGTCGCTGGAGGAGGCGCATCGGCACGGGCTGGTGCATCGGGACATTAAGCCGAAGAACTTGCTGCTGTGCCGGTTGGGCTTGCAGTACGACTATGCGAAGGTACTGGATTTTGGGTTGGTGAAGAGCTTGGAGCCGTCGGCGGAGAGCCTGATGACGCTGGACGGGACGGCGACGGGGACGCCGGCGTATCTATCGCCGGAGGTAGCGATGGGGGAGACGAAGCTGGATGGCCGGGCGGATTTGTATAGCTTGGGGTGTGTGGCCTACTTCTTGTTGACGGGGCAGATGGTGTTCAACGAACCGTCTTCGACGGCGACGGCGATGGCGCATGTGCAGAAGACTCCGGTGCCTTTGCGGGAGCGGACGGAGTTGCCGATCTCGCCGAACCTGGAAGCGATTGTGATGCGGTTGCTGGAGAAGGAGCCGAAGGATCGGCCCCGCAGTGCTCAGGAGTTGTCGCGGCTCTTGCGGGCAATGCCGGACGTGCCGCGGTGGACGAAGGAGCAGGCGATGAGTTGGTGGCAGACGAACTTGCCGGAGACGGCAGCGACGTTGGTTGCGCCGGAGGCGGGGTCTGACTCGCGGGAGACGGTTGGGGCACAATTGAAAGGGTGAAGCGTAACGACGGGCTGGACCGTCTGACTTACATTGCGATGGCGGGGGCGGCGCTGATGCTGGCGCATCAGGTGGCGGGGAAGGCCGCGCGCGATGGTCTGTTTCTGTCCCGCTATGAGCCGAGTGCGCTGCCGAGGATTGTGCTGTTGGCGGCCGGGGTGTCGCTGCTCTTGGGATGGTTGTTCGGGCTGCTCCTGAAGCGCTTCTCGCCGAGGCGGGTGGTTCCCGGGGCGTTGCTTTTGAGTGGCGTCTTGCAGGTGATTGAATGGTTCTTTCTGGATCGAGCGCTGGACGTGGTCGTCGTTGTCGTGTACCTGCATTTGGTGGGGTTTGGGGCGATTCTGCTTTCGGGGTTCTGGTCGTTGGCGAGCGAGGTGTTTGACCCGCGACAGGCGAAGCTGCGGTTTGGGCGGATCGCGGGGTTTGGAACGGCGGGGGGGATTGTGGGCGGGCTGTTGGCGGAGCGGACGGTGGTTTGGTTCGGGACGTCGAGCGTGCTGCTGTTGCTGGCGGGACTGCACGTTGTGGCTGGGTTGTTGGTGATTGGGTT
>JANODS010000690.1:0-12250 GCA_031412835.1 Acidobacteriota bacterium
ATGGAGGAATGGGGAGTTCCGTAGGCGGAAAGGATGAGGCCACGGATGCCGCGGGAAATGGCGATTTCGGCGTCGGCGGGGCGGAGGAGACCTTTCAAGACGATGCGTTGGCGGAGACGGGAGAGCGCGGCCCAGTCGATGGGTTGGTTGGGGGGGAGTGTTATGACGAGGACTTCGGCTTCGGTGGTGGCTTTGATTTCTTGGAGGGTTGTTTGCAACCAGAAGGGGCGGGGGATTTGGTCGAGCGGGTAACTAGATTGGCTGCTGAGGATGAGAGTGGCTTGGGCGGCGGCGGCTCCGCGGGCCATGGCGAGTTCGCCTTCCGGGTGGAAGCGCTTTTGCTGAGAAGCAGGTCCGATCAGAATAGGCGCAAACATACTTTGACCGAATAAGTTTGTGGTTAGATCGAGCTTGGTGGTATCGACCATCAGGCGGGAGCGAAAAGTAAGTCGCTCGAGGTCGGTTCGATTGCCGCCGGCGAGGATGGCGAAGACGGCGGGAGGGAGTTTGCGCTGGGCCATGGCTTCAAACTCGAGGACGTTGACGAGTTCCCGGACCGGTGTCAGCGAAGGGGGCCGGAGGACCGGCGGGGCGACGGTGGGTTGGGGCCCGCGGGTGCGGACGATGGAGGGATTGATGGAGGCGATGGTGGGGCAGCCGGCTTCGGCCATGGCGACGATGAGCTCTTGCTGAAGAAGGGTGAGGATTCCCTTGACCCCGGCGGCACCGTAAGCGGCGAGGCCCCAGCGGGGGACGCGGCCGAGGCAGACGGCGTTGGCACCGAGGGCAAGCGCCTTTAAGATATCGGTGCCTCGACGGAAGCCGCCGTCGATGAGAACGGGGATGCGGCCTTTGACGGCGGCGGCGATTTCGGGGAGGACTTCCAGAGTGGAGGGGGAGTAGTCCAGGGCGCGGCCGCCATGATTGGAGATGATGATGCCGTCGAGGCCGTGTTCGATGCAGGTGAGGGCGGCTTCGGGGGTGAGGATGCCTTTGGCGAGCAGGGGGACCTTGACAAGGGGGCGGATTTGATCGAAGTAAGTCCAGGTGTACCAGTTACGGTTTTGGAGGACGCGGTAGGGGTTGGGGACGGTGCTGGGCCGAGGGGCGCGGGTGTCGGATAGGTTACGGTCGTGGAGCGAGCGTTCGTAGTGAGCCGATTGTTGGTCAATGGTGACGACGATGGCTAGGGCACCGTTCGTTTGGGCGGTATCGAGATAGGCTTTGCTATCGTCGAGGCTTTGGCGGGGATAGAGTTGCCACCATAAGTTGCCTTTGGCGGCGGCACTGATTTTGTCAAGCCCGTAAGTGGCGTTGTTACTGACGATCATCGGCGTTTTGGCGGCTTGGGTAGCGCCGCGGAAAGTGGCGAGTTCGCCTTCGGGGTGGAGCTGCGTATGGGCGGCGGAGGGAGCCAGGAGGAGGGGGAAGGCAAGTTTTTGGCCGAGGAGTTCCAGGGTGGTGTCGACGGCGGCGGGTTTGGGGGAGCGGGGGAGGAGGTCGACCCAGTCGAAGGCGTCGCGGTTGCGGCGAAGGGTGAACTCGCTCTCTGACCCATAGGCGGTGTAGTTGTAGGCGACGCGGGGGAGGTGGGCGTAGGCGACGGGTTCGAAATCAAAGGCGTTGAGGAGTTCGTCGAGGCGGGGGACGCGGGTGTGGTCGCGAAAGGGGTCCTGCTGAGCGGGGAGGAGCGGGGAGGCGGCGAGGAGGGCGGCGAAATTGCGGAAGGCGGCGCGGCGGCTGGGAGGAAGGATGGCCATGGGTGATCAGGGGTCAGGGTATCATCTCGCGGGGTCAGCGGTGAGGAGCCGATTTCGCTTGCTTTCTTTGGAAAGACAAAGTACTATTTATTTCAGGAGAAACCATGAACGCCAGTTTGCAATCGGTCGCCTCGGTGGAAGGTACTCGCTCGTTGGCCGCGAGGGAGACGTTGACGGCGGCAGTGCTTCAGGTAGCGACGTTGTACCAAGTTTCGCAGGCGGATTTGGCGCGGATTCTGGGACTTAGCGCGGCGTCGATCTCGAGGATGGCTTCTGGCCGCTACTTATTGGATCCAGAGGCGAAGGAGTGGCAGTTCGCGGCGTTGCTTGTGCGGATGTTTCGGTCGCTGGATTCGATAACGGGGGGAAATGATGAGCTATCGCGGCAGTGGCTGCGGAGTTACAACTCGGCGTTGTCGGCGGCTCCGGCGAGTTTGTTGAGTGAGATTACTGGATTAGTCAACGTGGTGCAATATCTTGATGCCTCCCGCGCCGTCGTCTAAGGTGATTGCGGCGGCTCGGGAGCAGCGGTCGTTTAAGGCTTGGAGGGCGGTGGAGGCGCAGCATGTGGTTTCGACGCTGCGGCTGACGGGAAGCGATCCGGGTCGGCAGGAGCTGCTGGAGCGGATTTTGGAGGAGAGTAAGCCGCTGTTGCCGGCGGGGACCGAGGCGCTTCATTACTTATTGGCGACGCCGTTTCGGTACCCGCCATCGCGGCATGGGTCGCGGTTTCGGGCTTGGCCGGACGCGGGGGTTTTGTACGCGGCGCGTGAGCGTCGGACGGCTTGCGCGGAGATGGGCTATTGGCGTTGGAGATTTTTGCGGGACAGCGAGGGGATGACGACGATCCCCGCGGCGGCGCTGACCGTTTTCCAGTTGGGAGCGGGGGGCGACGGGATTGACCTGACGCTGGAGCCGTTGCGGGACTGGCGAGCGGTTTGGACGGATCCGGTGGGATATGGAGCGACGCAGGCTTTGGGGCGGGAGGCTCGAGCGCTAGCGATGGGATGGATCGCTTATGAGTCGGTGCGGGATCCGGAAGCGGGGCTTTGCTATGCGGTGCTGGATCCAAGGGCGATTCGGCCCCGGCAACCGTTAGCGCGGGAGACTTGGTATTTGACGGTGACGGGCGGCGGGGCGATTTGGCAGCGGGAGCGACTGCGTTTCGTATTTTCGTACGGTTCGATGCGCTAACTTAGCGTCCACCCGACTTGGAGGTCTAAGCCGAAGCTGGGCCGTGGGTGGCCAGCGCCTGAAATCCTAGAGCGAAACGCCGAGACTGTTCCAGGTCACCGTATTCTGCAGGGTCATCGCTTCGTGGCCGAGGATCGCCGTCAGCGCCGCCTCCGCCCCAATTTTGATCCCCGCTGGCAACGGCGCGCCCTTCTGGATCGAGTTGTAAAACGCGATTGTGTGCGCGTGCGGGATCTCCTCCCGCTTCGCCGCGATCTCCTCCGGTGCGCCCGCTCCCAGCGGGTACATCATGCAGGCATACATCAAATCGATCGCGCCCTTACTGCCGTAGACCAGAACATTCTGCCCGCCGTGCGGCATCCCGCGCGGATGGAAAACGTTTTGCGTAAAAGAAACCTGCGCGCCCCCCGGATAGTTGTAACTCAACGTTCCGCAATCGAAGATACTGCGGCCCGCCGGTTCATTCTTATGCAACCGCGTGGCCCCGAAGCCGTTCGCGCTGATCGGGCGCTGGTTCAGCACCCAGTTACAGACATCTAAATTATGAACGGACTGCTCGATCAAATACCCGCCCGACTTAGTAACATCGTAGTACCAGTCGGCCGACGTGCTGTCGTACGGCAAATCGGAAGTTGCGTGGCGCTGGGCTTTAATCATCAACACAGCGCCGATAATTCCGTCGTGAATCTTGCCGATCGCCTCGGCCAACTGCGCATGAGAGCGCAGTTGCTGACCGGCTACAAAAACCCGCTTCGACGCCTGAGCGGCCGCAACGACCGCCGCAACCTGGGCCGGGGTTACCCCAATCGGCTTTTCGCAATAAACGTGCTTTCCGGCCTGCAGGGCGGCGACGGCCATCTCGGCATGTAAGTGGGGCGGCGTGGCGATATAAACAGCCTCGACGTCCTTGTTGTCGATCACTCGTCGCCAATCGGTCGTCGTCTTGGGCGCATGCGCCGCCGCCTTCGTCGCTGCCTTGTCGAGCCGATCCGGCTTGTTGTCGCACAAGGCGATCACCTTGGCGTTCGGCTGGGCCAGCACGCTTTCAAGCAGGTAAGAACCGCGATTCCCTACCCCGATCACGGCCGTCGCCGTGACCGGAGCCTGAGCAAACGCAATTCCAGAGGTGACCAAAAACGATCGTCTATCCATAAGTCTCGATTCCTTTAAGAACAGTTTCCATGTATTGGCGAGCGCGCCGGGCTAATTCATCGAGTCCGTCCGGATCCGTGGGCCGAGGGACAAGAGGGGCAAAAATGTTCTCGAACACCAGGGGCAGGGTAAGACCAGTATGCCGCAGCGGCAGCAGCAGCTTGTAGTGGTCGATCTCGCCGAAGCCCGGGGCACAGTCCTCGTCCTTTGGCGTATTGCGATGGTCCTTCAGGCAAAGCGCCCGAATGTCCGGCACGCAGGCGGCGATGTCCGGCAAAGGATCGTGGTTCTCGTAATCCAGGACGTTGCCGGCGTCATAGCCCATGCGAACAGCGGGATGGTTCACGTCACGGAGCATCTTCGCGCAGTGGACGCCCGTGGCGGTGTTGCCACCGTGCTGCTTCAGCAACACGGTTACCCCGGCCTGCTGCGCGTGCGGCGCGACCTCTCGCAACGCCGCCACCGCCGCATCGTACTGCCCCGGAGCGGTCTTGCCGAAGGTCAGAAGGAAGGGGATCCGCGCGGCGGCAGCTTGGTCCACGCGCCGGCGATGAGCCGCCCCCGCCCCTTCCGCTTCCAGCATCACCGTCGAAAACATCATCACCGGACTCAAGCCGGCATCCCGTGTCTGGCGGGCCAGTGCGGCCGATTCGGCTGGCGTCGCATCCACAGCGAGCACCGGACGCTTCTCGTGCGTAACGCCCCAAGCCACCCGCTCAAATCCAGCGGATCGGATCCCTGCGAGGGATCGGGCGAACGAAAACGCAGCGTATGGCAGCGTCATGCAGCCAAGCTCGAAGCGGGTGGGTGCCGCGGCGGCCAAACAAAGCGGAGTAGCGAGAAGGGAGCGTCGAGAGATCACGGGATATCGTAGAAATCGTAGGTATAGGTCCAACGGGTCTTTTTGCCCGGTTCGACGGCGATATCGATATATGGCTCCGGACAAAACGTACTCCGGATCGACCAGTAAACCAGTTTAGCAATCGGAACATCCCCACGAATATGGACGCCCGCCTTGGCCTTTCGATTCTCCATTCGCACGTCGTAGGTCGGGGCCCCGGCGAACTCACCGTAGGTGCTTTCGCCCTTCTTGAGTTCAGCGGTGTAGCGGATCTCTTTGCCCCGCGGCTCGGCCAGGTTGTTCGGAAACGCCTTGGTGGTTTGCAACTCGAACGGAAACTGAACGACCGATTCGGGCCCGGTGGGCTGGCCATCCATCATGAAAAAATTGTGGTTGTATTGCTGCGTCGCAATCGGCTTGCGGCCCGTGTTTTCGAGAAGATGGACGATCCGCATGGTCGACTTGCCTTTAACCAACACGATCAATTTGGTGTAACGGTACGAATATCCATTGGGTCCGGTGAGGACGTGAGTAAAGCTGATGCGGTCGCGACCCGTCTTCACGGTCCATTTGCCAGGATCGAGAATTTCGTAGGTCTTGAAATTCTGGTAGGCCTTCTCGTCGGGCTTGCGGACCACGCCGACGCCAATGCGGATAAAGCTCCCTCCAGGCGTCGCCTCGTCATAGCCAAGGCCGGCACTATTCGTCTTGAACTCTTCGACCGGTCCCATGATCGCGTCGTGCAATTGGGGATCGTATTTTTCAAACCACTGCCCGAAGTACTCGTGGTTCTTCGTCCGCAAGCTGGGCATGTTGCCGGACCAATCGAAGCGGGTGCCGCGATAGTAGCCTTTGACCGGATCGGGAAGCAACAACTTGGCCGTAATGTGGCCGTTGGTGATCTCCGCGGACGGGAACTCGGCGGCCCAAAGCGCGGCTGCGGTGAAGAGAAAAAACGATAGACGCACGTTGGTCACGATATCACGCCGAATAGCCCGCCGGCGCTCACCAGAGCTTGACCACCCTTGCTCGGTCAGATTGCTCAACTCGCTGGGGGCGAGCAGGAGGGCCAGAAACCGCCCGCCAGCCATGCCGACCCGCTACCGTTCGAGTCTTGAGAGTTGCCCACGTCAGACACACCAGACAGCAGGATGGGACGCCCGATAGCGAAATGGCGCGATCTATCGAGGCGCAACCTTGAGAGCGAGTTGGCGAAGCTGTTCGGCCCGGCTCGAGTCGGTTTTTTGCAAGCAGGCCGCGCGAACCGAAAGTTGCTTAGGCCAAACGACCGCCGCCGACCAATCATCCGGCGACGGGGGAAGTCCCCAGTTCGTCAGACGGGCGCACGCTTCCGCCGACTTCCCAGCCTCGTCAAGTGCAACCGCCAGAATCGGGTCCCAACGGAGCCCCACCGGCAATGGCTGCTGCCGAACAAAGTCGCCCAGTGCTATCGCCGCCTCCGCGGCGCGGCCTTGCGCCAGCGCCTGCAGCGCGGGACCGGCCGGGGGAGGACCGCCCCGTGTGGGATCCGCCAAAAAATCAAAAAGAGGCTTGATGCTCGGGAGCGATTCAGCCTGTCGGCGCGCCACGGCTCGCTGGCCGAGTCGCCAGAGCCAGAGACCTTGGACGATGGCGATTCCGGCTGGAACCCCCTTCTGGTAAACCGCGAAGAACCGCTGCATATGGGCATCCGCGCGCTCGATCTGGTTCTGCCACAAAGCGGATTCGGCGGCCTTGCCGTAAAGGCGACCGAGCTCAAACGCGGCGTCCTTGTCGGCGGCGGCAAGAAATGCCGTCTCGGCGCCACGGAAATCTCCTTGCAAGAAACGAATATCGCCTTCCAAATCGAGAGAGCGAAGCGGCTGATTCGCCGAGGTGGCGCTAACTTGCACGGTCTGCAAAGCGGCGGAGAAATCGCCACCCAGAGCTTGCGTGTAGGCCAAGTTCGAGAGCACTGGAAAGCTGCCCGGCTCGCCGCGGACCGCGGCCTGTAGAAGCGGCAGAGCGGCCTTATAATCGCGTCGCTGATTCAACGCTTCAGCCGCCTGCAGTTGGAGCGGCACGTTAGCCGGCCAAGCCCGAGCGACCGCGGCAATCGCCGCGACCCGAGCCGCGGCATCGCCTTCGATCGTCGCCCGCACGACTTCGAATTGGGCGCGCTCGAGCGGGGGCCAGGTTCGCTGTAAGGCCAGAGAGAGGACTCGACCAACTTCCTCGCGGCGGTTCTGGGTCAGCAAGTAGTTGATCCACTGCTCGTAGATTGTTCCATCATCCGGTGAGCGGGCGGCGGACTGTGCGAACGCCTCGGCGGACGGCGGGACCGGCACGGCCGCCGCAACGACCGAGAGTTTCCGGGGAGTCACGCCGATCACATCTCCGATGCGGCCAGCACAATCCGCGACGGTACAAACGACTTCATAGAGGTGGCGCTGAGAAGGTCCGTCAAAGATCTGAATCGAAAAGCCAGACCGGTCCGCAACCGGCTCAAGAATGAAGTTCGGAGCGACATCGGCGACTTGGCGACGGCTTTGGAGCGAGAAAACCATCGCGTCGCTCAAACCGATAAATGCCATCGTCAGGGTGGACTGCAGCACTTGGCCGGCCTCACCGGCAGCTTGGCCCTGAGGGGAAAGCAGAGCGATCTTAACGACGGCGGGGCGGGACGGCCCTTTGCCGCAACTGAGAAGCGCACAAACGAGAAGCGCTCGCGGGAAGCGGCTAGAGAACACGTGCTTCCAGCTTCAGCAGCGCCTGAAACTCGGGGTTGGCCTGCAGAAGAGCGAATTCGGAGTCTTCGAGAAACTTGTTGCGTTCCTTGAACCCTTCTTCGATCGCCTTGCGCATGTACTCGAGCGCGCGGCCAACATTCCCGGATTTGGCGTAAGTCTTCGCCAAATAGAAGTGGAACTTGGCCCGCTCGGTTACGTTGCGCTCCTGCAACAGCACACCCTGCGTACTGCGATGCTCAAACACCTCGGGATCGATGGACAATGCTTTCTGATAGGCATCAAAAGCGTCGTCGTACTTCTTGCGAGCAAAATACGCCGTGCCCAGATTGCTATAGATTGAAGCGGAATTGGGATTCACTTTCAGCGCCCGTTTGTAGTGGGTGATCGCTTTCCGATAGTTCTTTTGGGCATAGAAGATCGTTCCGAGATTATTGATCGCCTCGGAATAGTCCGGCTTCAAGCGGACTGCGCGTTCGTACTGACGTTTGGCTTCCGACAGCGCCGTCATCTGGTGAAAAGCGATGCCGATCTTATTGGCCAAGATCGGGTTTTCGGGCGGTTGCCGATAGACATCCGCCGCCTCTCGGTACATCTTGCGCGCCATAAAGATGTCCCCTCGCGCTTCAGGCGAAAGCAACGGGCGGGGAGTGGCGGGATCGGGAGCGATCGGGCGGAGTCCGGAATTTTCCGGGAGTTGACCCAGCGCCACGAACGCGAGACAGAACCAAAGGAAAATCCCAATCGTTGGCATAGTGAAAAACCTCCCTTATTCTGTCTAGTCTATCGAATTGTTCGCAGTCATTCTATTGCGCCCAAGCCGGCTTCGGAGCAACGGGAATCGAACGAACTTCCCGGCTGCCGTTCGGAGTTCGTTGGGGACGAGTTGGCTCGGCTCCCCAGTCGGAGACAGCGGTACCGGGCCCCCCTCCTCCCTCGGCGGCTTGAGGCTGGGTTCCTTGCAAATAAACCTCTTCGCGAGAGTTCGCGTTATTCCCTCCGGCCAACTTCCCAGTCGCCGGGTCAATGTTCGCCACGACCACGCCATTGGGCTGAGGGAACTCCGTCGCGTTCCGGTAAGGACGCCGCAAATGCGCCCGCTTCATGAACTCGGCCCATATCGGCAGGGCTGATCGCGCCCCCTCCAGATCCAATTCCGCGTTGTCGTCAAAGCCAACCCAAACCGCGCAGATCAGTTTCGTCGTATACCCGGCGAACCAACCGTCATGCGAAGTACCCGTTTTGCCGGCCGCCGGCTGCCGGAATCCGAAGGAGCGCACCCCAGCCCCGGTTCCGGAACGGATGACCTCCTCCATCATGCTGGTCATGAGATAGGCCACGTCTTCTTCCAAAACTCGCCGCGACGGATTCGCCTTCTTCGCGATTTCCTGGCCGGATGAGTCCCGAATGCCAACCACCCAATTCGGAGCGACGAAAACCCCTTTGTTGGCAAAAACAGTGTAGGCCGCCGCGATTTCGATCGGCGTCGTCTCGTAAGAACCAAGCGCCATTGATGGCGTTGCCCGAATCGTCTTCCCGAGCCCGACCTGTCGAGCCAACTGGGCGACTTCGCCGTAACCCGTTTCCTGGGCAATCTTGACGGCTGGAATATTGAGCGATTTGGCAAGCGCCGTTCGAAGCGTTACTTTGCCGAAAAAGTGGGACATATGATTGTCCGGCTCATACAACTGGGAGCCGAACCAGAACTGAGTCGGCTCGTCGTCGATGATCGACGCGGGGGTAAATGTTCGATTCTTGAGCGCCGTCGCATAGACAAACGGCTTAAACACCGATCCCGGTTGCCGCTTGGCCTGCGCCCGGTTCAGTTGACTGGAACCGTAGTTTCGCCCCCCAATCAGGGCGCGGATCTGGCCGTTGGTCGGATCGATCGCCACCAAGGCGACTTGAGCCGGACCTGCGTTCTTCTTCCCTTTGCGCTTCTCAATCGCCTCGTCCACTCGCTTCATCCCGATCTGAACCGCTTCCTGAGCATCCCGCTGGAGTTCCGGGTCGAGCGAGGTATAGATCCGATAACCTCGGCTCTGGAAGTCGTAGTCCTGGAATTCGCTTTGCAGAGTGTCATTCACGAGGTCAATGAAATAGGGTGCATCGCTCGTATCTCCCCCGCCCTTGATCACAGTCAGAGGCGCGGCGATCGCTTCGGCATAGGCCTTGTCCGTTATCTTGCCGTTGTCCCGCATCAATTGCAGAACGATATTACGGCGCTGTTTGGCCCGATCCGGCCACCGCGATGGATTCGTAAAACTCGGACGCTGAATCGTACCGGCGAGCAACGCCGCTTCCGGCAGCGTCAGCGAACGAACATCCTTACCCAGGTATGCCTGCGCCGCCTCGCCGAACCCGCGAATCGCAAAACTGCCGCGCCTGCCCAGATCAACGCCATTCCCGTAATATTCGAAAATCTCTTCTTTGGATAGCCTCTGTTCGAGAATGATGGTGATAATCAACTCCTCAAACTTTCGCTTCCAGTTCTTGTCGAGCGTAAGCCAAAGGTTGCGCGACAATTGCTGGGAAATGGTGGACGCCCCTTCCGCCGCCCGGCGCTCTTTGATGTCGACATATATTGCCTTGGCGATACGCAACGGGTCGAACCCGGCATGTTCAAAAAAACGTTTGTCTTCGACCGAGGTCACGGCATCGACCAGGGATCGGGGGAAATCCTTGAATCCGAGGATGCGCCGCTTCTCTCGTTTTTGATCGAAAAGGTTCGTGATCAACTCCGGAGGCAGGGAGATCTGACGCCGCGAGGTCTGGTCGGACAGCGAAACAATGGAGGTCGTACGGTCGTTATCGATCGTCAGGAGCACGCTCTCGATATCCGGGCTGGCATCCGGTCCGCTGAGAATTCGAACCGAATTCCCCTCCACTCGATACCAGCCGAGCCGGTTATTCTCTGACTCGCTATAGCCGGCATTGCGAAGCGTCGCCACGACGTTCGTAACCGTCAGATCATCGCCCACAGCGACTGGTTTCGGTGACGCAAAAATCATCGAAGTGTTCGGGAAAGGCCCGTTCTTCAACTTGTCATCAATCAGATTCGAATAGTGATAGTACAGACCGGCCGTCGTGAGCATGATGGTCGCCCCGACAAAGACGGCGGCGCCGACCAAAAGCCGAAACCACCGGCCGCGAAAGGCCGGAGTCTCGACGGGAACTCGCGTTGCAGGAGGGCGTTGCGCCATACGTCCTAATACTACCGCAGCCTACTTCTCACTTCCGCTCAGACTTTCGAGTTCGCGCCACATGTCGTCGTCGTGTTTGCGCCAACCGTCCTTCTCCCGGCCGGCAAAACGCAACTCGTGGACATCGAGCGTGCCGTGGCCAAAAGCGCAAATGTACTCCATCTTAGGACGCCCGAACTGGAGCATCTGATCCCACGAACCCGTCGAGACCGGCATCCGCAGCGTGCGCAGACAGGTTCGACAGCGGTAACGCTGGTCCAAGACCGCTAAGAAGATCAACCCGATGGCTGTCAGAAAAAAGCCAAAGATTGCCGAGGTCCATGGCAGGTCCTGCGCAAACCGCCCCCCTGGTTCCGGAATCAAAAACGCAAGAATCCACCATAACCCACGTAGAATGGCTGCAACAACCGCCAGTTTAGCGACGAGGAAGAGCCAATATCTCATAACGACTTAGACTCCAGTTTCGCGTCGAAAGTTGCGAGAATCACGAAGAAAGCGTCGATCGCCTTCGACTAACTTTCAAGCATGTTTGTGGCCAGAAAAATCACGTTGGCCGGGCGCTCCGCCAGCCGTCGCATAAAATACGGATACCAAGCTTCCCCATACGGCACATAGAGCCTCAGGCGCTGGCCCTGATCGACCAAACGTTGCTGCCACTGCCGACGAATTCCGTATAGCATCTGAAACTCATAACGATCCGGGGCGAGTTTAAGTTCCTTCGAATAAGCCAGGGCCCGCATCAGGATTCGCTCGTCGTGGCTCGCAATCGCCGGATCCGTCCCTTCCCGTAGCAGCGTCTCCATCAATTTCACGAAATTGGTGTCGACGTCGGATTTCGCCGCAAACGCCAGGTCCGACGACTCCTGGTAGGCCCCCTTGCATAACCGAATTGGAACACCCAGGTGATTCAATTCGGCAACATCCTGTTCAGTTCGGTACAGATAGGCTTGCAGGACGGCCCGCACACAGCCAAAATCGGAATGCATTTCTTTCACGATCGCGAGCGTTCGCTCGGTATACACCGTCGACTCCATGTCGATTTCTACTCGCGTTCCGAGAGCCGACGCTCGCTCAAAAACGGGTCGCAGATGACGCCGACACACCTCGTCTCCGAGGTCGAGACCAAACTGGGTAAGCTTGATGGCAACCGTCGTGTTGGTGCCCGCCTGCCCGATGCGGTCGAGCGCGGCGATGATATCTCGCGCGGCGCCGGCGGCCTAGACCTCTGACGTAACGTTCTCCCCCAAGTGGTCGAGCGCCACAAAAATACCTCGATCCGCCACTACTTCGAGACCTCCCGTTCCGCGGCTTCGCTGACGAAGCGGTTTGTGGCCGGCAATACGCTCGAGGACGGGATGGCGGTCAACCGTCAGT